>SCSX01000012.1 GCA_004297825.1 Spirochaetota bacterium | reverse complement strand
ACAATATGATACTTTATATCGTATATCGAGTGACTTGACCTACGATAGTTTTCCATCCCGCAAGCATACTAAAGTCTTCGACTGAAGTCGAGGGTTTTACTCCCCGTATGGGACAATAAGTAAATCACGTTCATAATCATATCGAGGCGGGATCAGGCCATATCCCTCCCCTCCCTCCCTCCCCTCCCAAACCTCCTGTATCTCCCTCGACTCGATCACCCCGCCGGGATGGTCCGAAACCGATACCGATACCGCCGCGTGGAGCATGGCCCAGGCGACCGCCTGCGCCTCCACGGCGCGCCAGGCGCGCAGGGGCCCCGCCATGAGCGGCGTGAGGGCGCGCGCGAGGGCGCTCCCTATCTTTTCCGCGGTACGGACCTCCCCGCGCTCGCCCAGCAGGAGCGAGGGGCGGAATACGTGGATGGACTTGAAGGGCAGGAGGCGGGACGCCTCTTCCACTTCGCCCTTGACGCGGTTGTAGAAAATGCGCGATTTCGCGTTCGCACCAAGCGCGGTGACGATGAACAGGCGCGCGGCCCCCTTGAGCGCGGCCTCGCGCGCGACGGTGATCGCGTATATGAAATCGACCTTGTAGAATTCCTCCTGCGAGCCCGCCTTCTTGATGGTGGTTCCCAGGGTGCAGAACACGTCGTCGACCTTCGCGAATTTGCGGTAGGTTTCCGGCCTGTCGAAATCCACGACATGTTCGCGGTAGCGCGGGTGCGTTATCCCCAGGGGACGGCGCACCAGGGCGTGCACCTCCGCATAGTAGCGGCTTTCCAGCAGGAAGCCCAGGAGGTGCCCTCCAGTGAGCCCGCTCGCGCCCGCGATGAGGGCGATCTTCCTCTTTAAAGGGGCGCTCTTCACCGCTGCGGATTTTTTCGCGGCGCCCTTGCCTTTCGCATTCACCTTCACCTTCGCCGGCTTTTTCGACGTCGCCGCTTTGCGCGCTTTTTCCTTCATGCGTTCCTCCCTTCCCGCGGTCGCGGGTGCGTTCCGGATACATGGAAGGTACCGATACATTTTCACCCCGTCAACAATTTAGCTCCCGGGCGAGGGCGATTCGCACGCCCAGTCCGCGTGGGTGTCCGTGTCCGCCCCGGGGAGGCGTGCGGCCGAGAAGCCCTCCCCGCAGGAGGGCAACGACAAAGAGCCCCACTCCGGGGAAGCGGGATGCGCGTCGGCGCCACCCTTGACGTACACGGCGTCCATGATCGTGCCCGCCATGTCGAGCAGGAACACCGTTTCACCCGTGTTGCTCAGGTAGAAGCCCATGCCTTCGAACGACGGCGGGCTTCCTAAATACGCGGTGAAATCGGCGGCGGTTCGGGCGATGGTGAGCTTCTCCCCGGCGGCGATGACGCATCCCTCCGGGAACACGAAGGCGTCCTCCGGCGGGCCCGCGTCCACGATCCGGAAACCGGCGATGTCGCAGGAGCGCGCTCCCCGGTTCACGATCTCGACGAATTCCATCGCGGTCTCGGGTACGGGCGGGTCGTAATAGATTTCCGAAAGCAGCAGCCCCGAGTAATCGGGGACGGGCGCGACCGTGAAGGGGCGTGCGGCGGAGAGGCCCTCGTAGCGGGCGACGAGCGTATCGGTTCCCGGGGATTTCGCGGTCAGGAGGGCCGATACGCTCACCTCCGCGACGGAGCCGTCCCCGCATTCCCACGACGCGAGGACGGGCACTATTTCATCCGTACGTCCATCGGCGCGCAGCGCGAAGAGCCTTGCCTGTGCGGAACCACCCTCGACAATATTCGATTGGGGCAGATAAATTTCGATGCCGGTGTACGCCTGCTCCCCTGCGCGCGGGGCTCCGTCGTACGTTTCCGGGTAGCCGCACGCGCCCGCCGCGCACGCGAGCACCATGACCGCGATTATGCACACCCCCGGGAACGTCCCGGTTCTCACTGCCTTGCACATTTGTTTGCCTCCGGAAATTATTTCTGGGCAACGCGCCCTTCCCGCAATTCCGATTCGCGGGCATGTCCCGTGTACGGACCGACGCACCGGCGCCCGGAATTCGTCCGGGCGCCGTCCGCCCGTACGCGTATCGGAACCCCCGACGTCGCCTGAATCCGTTTTCGACCGGTACCCGCGAAACTGGACGCGCCCCGATCTCGATACGGATCGCGAGCCCCGTTCACGAACATTTTTTTCACTTGAAATGCCCGGCGGCCGCCGTAGAATCCGCGAAGTATTTTAAAGTATCTCACCGGGAGGCAGGGGTGCGCATGACCGTATCTCCGCGCAGCAGGGCCGTGGGGCTCGCCGCATTGATGTTTTTCTGCCTGGGCGGATTCCTGTCCCCGCGCGTGCTCCCCGGCGACGCGCCACGCGAGGCAGCGCAGGACGACGCCACCTTCGCGTGGATGCTGGGACTCCCGCGGGCCCTTTCGGGAACCCTGGGCGAGGTGCGCGGCTACTCCTTCCACAGCGGGATCGACATCAAGACGCGCATGCGCACCGGCTACCCGGTCTACGCCGCGCAGAAGGGACGCGTTACGCGCATCACCTCCTCGGACGCGGGATACGGGAACGGGATTTTCCTCACGCATCCGGACGGCAGGACGTCCGTATACGGGCACCTGGATTCCTTCGAGGACGAGACGTACCGGCTGGACTCGGTGGTGAGGATCGCGAAGCTGCTCTTCAACAGCGACTCGGTGGATCTCGCCTTCGAGCGTTCGGCCCCGGAATACCCGCGCGGGGGACTCATCGCGCGCTCGGGCGAGTCGGGGTCGGGCCCCCCGCACCTGCACTACGAGGTGCGCGCGGGCGACTCGTTCGAAAACCCGCTCGCGCTCGTTCCCGTACGGGACGACGAGCCGCCGGTGATCGAAAGCGTGTTCCTGTGCGCCGAGGAATCCGGCACGACCGTGTCCGAACGCAAGGTCCCGGTGCGCCTCGAGGACGGCGCCTATACCGCGGGCAGCGGGACACTTGAGCTCGACACGCCGGGGAAGGCCTACCTGAAGCTGGGATGCTTCGACCGCGCGGGGGCGCACAACAGCTGTACAGTGTATCGCATAACGGTACACGACGACACGCGGACCGTATTCGACCTGCGCTTCGACCGCATCCGCGCCGCCGATTTCCAGTACGGGCGCCACATATTCGACGTTTCGAAATCCACGATAGACGGGACGGTGAGCTATACGCACTTTCTCTGCCGGCGGTCCGGCAACGGGTTCTCGGGCCTCGCGGCCGTGAACGACGGGTACCTCCCGGTGGACGGCCGGGCGCACTCCTACACCGTCACCGCATACGACTTCAAGGGGAATTCCTCCGCGGTAACGCTCGCCGTTGCGGCGCGCCCCGGTGTGCGCGATCCGGCATGGAAGGACGCGGGCGCGGGTGGCTGGTTCACCGCCGGGAGCGGGACGCAGTCTTTCACACTCTACGCGCACCCGGGGAGTACCGCCGGCACCGCTTTCCTAAAGGTCGAAGAGGTCCCGCGTGAGCGGCTCGCGGAGATGATCCCGGAATCGGCGCCGGCCGCGGGCGACGTGCTCGCGGTGTACGCCGTGCGTCCTTTCGACGCCCTCTTCAACGGACAGGTCACGCTCGCCGTGAAGTCTGACATACGCCCTGGCCCGGATGACGCAAAAAAGATTTCGCTCTACCAGTTTTTCGAAGGCAAAAGTCCCCGGCTTCTTCCGACTGCATACAGCGCCGCGACGGGAAGCTTCACCTCGTCGACCTATCGATGCGGCTACTTCGCGCTCATGCGGGACGGCGACGCGCCGGTCTTCACCATGCCTCCGACATTCGAGTTCACCGAGGATACCCGGATCGCGCGCCTCATCCGCCTCTATGTATTCGACCCGCTCTCTGACATTGACCCGGAGTCCGTGGAATGCCTGGTGGACGGCGAGGCGGTGCCGGGCGGATACGACCGCGATCGCTCGTGGATTGAAATGAAAGCGCCCCTTTCGATAGCCGGAGGCGGGCTTCACCACCTGTGGGCGCGGATAGCGGACCGCGCGGGAAATGCGCGGACTTTCCGCACGCTCATGCGGTAGCGGGGTGAACTAAGATTTGTGAGGCGCGTGCTACGTAGAGGCGAGCTCCCGGGCGCGGATGCCCGCTTTTTTCCTGTTGTTTTCGTCAAGGACGGTCTTGCGGATTCGAATCGATTTGGGGGTCACCTCGACGAGCTCGTCCTCGTTGATAAACTCAAGCGCCTCTTCGAGCGAGAATTGCACGCGCGGGGTAAGCCTTACCGCGTCATCGCTGCCGGAGGCGCGCATGTTGGTGAGCTTTTTCGCCTTCTGGACGTTCACGACAATGTCCCCTTCCTTGTTCGCCTCGCCCACGACCTGGCCCTCGTACACGCGCTCGCCCGGGGAAACGAAAAACCGCCCCCTGGCCTGGAGCCCGTCCAGGGCGTACGCAACCACCTCGCCGGTCTGCATGGAGATGAGCACGCCGTTCTGGCGGTGCGGGATGGACCCCTTGAAGAACTCGTACTGGTAAAACCTGTGGTGCATAACGGACTCGCCCGAGGTCGAGTTCAGGAGCCGCGTACGCAGGCCTATGAGGCCCCGCGAGGGCACGTGAAACTCGAGGCGCTGCCGCGAACCCATGTTCTCGATGTGCTTCAGCTCGCCGCGCTTGCGGCTCACATGCTCGATCACCTTGCCGGCGTGCTCCACGGGGACGTCCACTATCAGCAGCTCGATGGGCTCTGCCTTGTGGCCGTTGATTTCCTTGTAGATGACGCGGGGCTGTCCCACCTGGAACTCGTATCCCTCCCGCCGCATGTTCTCGATGAGAATGGAGAGGTGGAGGATGCCGCGCCCGAACACCTTGAGCGTATCGGTAGTGAGCGATTCCTCGACGCGAAGGGCGACATCGCTTTCCATCTCGCGGTAAAGCCGCTCGCGGACATGGCGCCCCGTCACGTACTTGCCCTCTTCGCCATAGAAGGGAGAAGTATTAATGGTAAAGATCATGCTCATGGTGGGCTCGTCCACCTGTATGATGGGAAGCGGCTCCGGGTGCTCCGGATCCGCTATCGTATCGCCGATCTCGATGTCTTCGACGCCCACCACCGCGCAGATATCGCCGCACTGCACGCGGTCGGTCTTCGTGCGCGCGACACCGTCGAAGGTGTAGAGCTCCTTGATTTCCGAAATCTTCTCGGATCCGTCGCGCTTGAGGAGCATGGCGCGCCGGTCGCGCCGGAGCTCGCCCCGGAACACGCGGCCTATGGCGATTCGCCCCACGTACTCGGAATAATCGATCGTGGTGACCTGCATCTGGACCGGGCCTTCCCGGTACTCGGGCGCGGGAATGTGCTTAATGATCGCGTCCAGGAGCGGCAGGAGGTCGGTGCCCGCGGTGTCCTGGTCGGTGCTCGCCCAGCCCTCCCGGCCGGAGGCATAGATCACGGGGAAATCGAGCTGCGCGTCGTGCGCGTCCAGGTCGATGAAGAGGTCGTAGACCTCGTTCAGGACCTCACGGGGCCGTCGGTTGGGGCGGTCCATCTTGTTCACGACGACGATGGGGATGAGCTTGAGCGCGAGCGCCTTCTGTAACACAAAGCGCGTCTGCGGCATGGCGCCCTCGAAGGCGTCCACCAGCAGGAGCACCCCGTCGGCCATCCTGAGCACCCGCTCCACCTCGCCGCCGAAATCGGCGTGCCCGGGTGTGTCGATGATGTTCACCTTCACCCCGGCGTGGCTGATCGAGATATTCTTCGAGAATATGGTGATGCCCCGCTCCCGCTCCAGGTCGTTCGAGTCCAGGAAACAGTCCCGCACCTCCTGGTTATCCCTGAAAACCCGGCACTGGATGAGAAGCTTGTCGACGAGCGTGGTTTTTCCGTGGTCGACGTGGGCGATTATCGCTACATTGCGCAGTTCCATGATATACTCCTACAGGGTGGAGAGCAAAGCGCCGGGGGTCTTTACGGTCAAGCGAATTTTTTATGCTTCCTTCTTGATCCGAGGCCCGGGCATGGCGCCAATAGCGACCACATAAGGAAAATATAGGGGGCCGATACGCTTTGTCAACGGGCGCGGGACCTTTAATTGCCGGGGGCGCATTTCGTGCGCAGGGCACACGCCGTTCGCCATGACAACCCGCCGATGGTATATCCGGACGGGGTACCCGTTCCCTGTGCAAGCCCGATCACGCCGTCACATATGCCTCGATGAGCGAAATCACGAAATCCGTATACTTCTCGACCGTCACGCCGCGCTGCACGTATTTCCAGCGCTTCAGGTACCAGTCTTGAAGCAGCGACTTGATCGACGCGCCGATAAGATCGGGATCATCGAACGCGTAGACGCCCGCGCGCCTGCCCTCTTCGAGCAGGTCCACGTAAAGCCCCTCGGTCCACAGCTCGCTCTCCATGGGAGTTTGACGGTGCTTTTTCCCCAGGTGTTTCGTCTCCATGAAAAAAAAATAGAACCACAGCCTCATGAGCTCGCTCAGGTACAGGTGGGTCCGGATCGCCGTTCTTAGTTTTTCCGCCGGTCCGGACGCGAGGGAGATGTATTTTAAAAGTATTTCCAGGACGAACTTGTGACCCTGGTCATGAATGCGTTCAAGGATCTCGTTCTTGCCGGAAAAATAGTAATAGAGCGCTCCCATGCTCATGCCGGCCTCGCGCGCCAGGTCGCGCATGGTCATGGCCTGGAATCCCTTCTCGGCGGAGAGTTTCAGGGCGGTATTGGTGAGCATCATATAATTTTTTACCGCAAGGTCTTCCTTCTTAATTTTTATGCGCTGCCGATGTGCGCGGTAATACTGCCGGTACACGTCTTCCGCCGAGGACAGTACCTCGGTTTTGAATTCATCATAATTCATCGATAGCTCCAGCCCCGCTTCACGGCAAGGGGTTCCGATTCGCGTACGGTTTTTCAAGGTGCCGGCGGCTCATGGGTCCCCGCCCGGATTCCGCTTCGAACCGGGCAAGGCGCGGGCCGGTACCCGGGCGGAACGCGCAGTCCTTGATAACCGCCGGGGCATGATCAGCGTAGCACGCGGCGTTTGATGCGCAAGAATATTTCTATCGAGCGCTCGAAATAATTATTGACGCGGAACCATGGCAAAGTAGCATTTTCCCGACGGCCCCGAACCCCGGGAGAAACGCCGTCATGAAACGCAAATCGCGGAGGTGATGCATGGAATATAAAAAGATCACGGCCGAACGGCGCGGCCACGTCCTGCTCATGGGGCTTAACCGCCCGGACAAGATGAACGCCTTCGATCTCGACATGTATTACGAGCTCGCCGCCGCGTACGGCGAGTTGCACCGCGACCCGGAGCTTCGCTGCGGCGTGCTGCACGCGCACGGCGATCATTTCACCTCCGGGCTTGAGCTCGACAAGTGGGCCGAGGTGTTCATGAAGAGCGGGATCGTCATCCCCGAGGGATCGATCGATCCCCTGGGCAGCCACGAGGACGCCCGGTGCGCCAAGCCGGTGGTCATGGCCGTCACCGGGCGCTGCTACACAATAGGTTTCGAGCTTCTCCTCGCCCAGGACATTCGGGTGGCGGCGACCACCGTCCGCATCGCGCTCCTCGAGGTAAAGAGGGGCATCTATCCCGTGGGCGGGGGAACCGTGCGTCTGTTCGAGGAGATCGGCTGGGGTAACGCAATGCGCTATCTCCTGACCGGCGACGAGATCAACGCCACGGAGGCGTATCGGTTGGGGCTCGTGCAGGAAGTCGTCGAACCGCCGCAGGTATTGGAACGGGCGGTGCAGATAGCGACGGAGATTTCAAAGCGGGCACCGCTGGGCGTCATGGCGGCGCTCAGGTCGGCGCGGCTGGCGCGCGTCGAGGGGCCCAAGGCCGCGCTTGCACGGCTCATCCCCGACCTTCAGCCCATCATCAAAAGCGAGGACGCGATGGAGGGCGTGATGTCCTTCATGGAACGCCGGGAAGCGGTATTCAAAGGAAAATAAAATCAGGCGAGGGATGATATGGCAACCAGGTTCTACAGCGAGAAAAATTTAAAGTTCGTTCTCTACGACGTGCACGGGATCGCAGACCTCTTTAAGCACGAGCGCTTTGCAGAATACGGCGTGGAAAGCACGGAGTTGATACTCGATACCGCGAGGGATATCGCTGCGGCGATGATGTTCCCTGTTTTTTCCGAGATGGACAAGAAGCCCCCCGAATACACGGGCTCTACAATAAAAGTTCACCCTTCGGTGAGCCCGTTCGTGCGGAAGATGGCCGAGGGGGGGTGGATAAACGCGATCTTTCCGTACGACCTGGGCGGGCAGCAGATGCCGCTCACGCTCTTCAACGCCTGCATGTTCATATTCGCCGCGGCGAACTATTCGCTGAGCGTATACCCGGGACTCACCTCCGGGGCGCTCAACCTGATCTACAGCTTCGCATCGAAGGAACTCCAGGAATCGTTTGCCCCGCCCATGGTGTCGGGAAACTGGCAGGGCACGATGGCCCTCACGGAACCCGAGGCAGGAAGCTCGCTCTCCGACGTGCGTACCATGGCGCTTCCCACTGACAAGGGATACTACCTTATAAAGGGACAGAAAACCTTCATCTCCGCCGGGGACCACGACGCCGCGGAGAACATCGTGCACCTGATGCTCGCGCGCATCAAGGGCGCCCCCGCGGGCGTCAAGGGAATCTCGCTCTTCATCGTACCGAAGCATAGGAAGGGCGAAGGCGGAAAGCTTGAGTTCAACGACGTGAGCTGCGCGGGCTGTTACCACAAAATGGGATACCGCGGCTCCCCCATCGCGCAGCTTTCCATGGGAGAGAGCGACGACTGCAGGGGCTACCTGGTGGGCGAAGCCAACCGGGGCCTTTCCTACATGTTTCACATGATGAACGAGGCGCGTATTCATGTGGGAGTGGGAGCCGCGGCCATCGCGAGCGCAGCCTATTATGCCTCCCTCGAGTATGCGCGCGAGCGACTCCAGGGAAGGTCCATCACCGAGAAGGACCCCGTGAAACCCCAGGTGCCCATTATCGAGCATGCCGACATCCGGCGTATGCTGCTGAAACAGCGGGCCATCGTTGAGGGATCCCTCTCGCTGATTGTGCACTCGGGCAAGCTCGTCGACCTGATACAGGTTTCCTCCGGTGAAGAGAAGACACGGCTGGAGCTCCTGCTCGAAATACTCACCCCGATCGTGAAAACCTACCCGTCCGAGATGGGCATAGTTTCAACGAGCCAGGCGATCCAGTGCCTGGGGGGTTACGGCTATTCGGACGAGTTTCCCGTGGAACAGTACATGCGCGACGCGCGCATCCACCCTATCCACGAGGGTACGACGGGCATCCAGGGCATGGACCTCCTGGGACGCAAGGTCACTATGAAAAACGGCGCGGCTGCGCAGGCGTTTATCGGAGAAATCAACCGCACGATCGACACAGCAAAGAAGTTTAGTGCGCTTTCCGGTTTCGCCGACGAGCTCGGACGCGCGCTCTCGCTGTGGCAGGGGGTGACCGGAATTCTTGTTCAATTTGCGCTTAAAGGCGAGATTGACAGGTTCCTTGCCGATGCGGCGCTTTTCCTGGAGCTTTCCGGGATCCTGTGCATTGGATGGCAATGGCTGGCGCAGGGGATCGCGATACAGGAGCTTCCCGCACAAAAGACGGCGGCGTATGGCGCGGAATTCCTGGGAGGCAAGATGTATACCCTCGAGTATTACTTTAAGTATGAGCTCCCCGCGGTGTACGGGCTCGAAAAAATCCTGAAGGAATCGGGAAGCATGACGGTTGCGGTGAAGCCGGCCTATTTTGAGGATTGACAAGCTGCATCGTCCTGCCGGCTGCTGGTATCGGCACCCTGTCATGACGGAATGGCCGGGGGAAAGCTCTCTACCGGCCGCAGGGGAGCTTCTCACCTGGCGCGTCCGGCGGGGAGGGGGCTGATACGACTAGTCCTCGACCCGTACTGCCGTCACCTCTGCGCGCGCGGTGATCCCGTCTTTCGCGCGGAGCTCGACGATCACGCGCGAGGATTTTCCCCGGGTTTCGACGACCCGCGCGCGGACCTCGAGCTCCGTCCCCATGGGGGTGGGCTTTAGAAATTCCACGGTCATCTTTTTCGTCACGAACATCGTACGCGATTCACCGGTGTCGTCGTACCCGAGCGTCCGATGTCGGGCGCCCACCGATGTCCAGATCGCGTGACAGTCCATTATGGTCGCGATGATCCCGCCGTTCAGGATATTCGGGAAAGCCGCGTGGTGTTCCTCCGGCGTGAATCGGCAGACGCACTCATCCCCTTCCATATGGCTCTTGATGCGCAGGCCCCGATGATTATCGGCGCCGCACCCGAAGCAGATGCGCCCGCCGCTGTCTTTGGGCAGCCTGTCCTGAAGCGGTGTGGTGTTCATGGGATGAGCCTCCCCGGGAATACGGTAATATCAGCGCCATACTATCCCCAAAGCATATCCGGCTCAACCGCTTTTTAGATGCAGGCCCGGATACGGTGCGGAATGTCGGCGTGCATGAGAAAAATATTCATCAATCGGGCCGCGGATTCGTATCAGGTTCAGATGCCTTTAACGCGCGCCCGAGGTTGGATGAATGCCCGTCACTTCGATTTACATGCATCGCCGCACCAGGACCGCCGTGGACCGCGCGGCGATACGCCTGGGAAAATCGCGGCGCGATATTATCGTAAATCTCCTCATGCGCGTCATGGCGAGGACTGCATCGTATCAACGCACGTTTACCACGGTCAAGTATCAGGCGGATGATCCGAACGGGGACTGGCGCCCGTTCTGTATCAGGTTCAGCGGGGTTGAGTACGAGTTTTTCACCGATTTGCGGAAATTTTGTAAAAATAGCGTCTCACTATTTGTCGCAATCGCGGTGAAGGAATACTTGCCCGGATTGATTACAGAATATGAACGGGGTATATATAACTATTACAGCTACCGCGAATACTTAGTAGCCCAGGGATCGATGGGGAAAATTCACTGTTGGTTGTCCTGCTGGGGAGGACACCGCGGACCCCAAAAAACCAAACCACTGCGCCACGGGCATACACGGTCTCGCGCTCCATCCACCCTCTCGGCTAATTTCCGGATGTTATCCCTTCCTGGTCCCTAGAACCGCGCAAGCATCCATCCGGGGAGATGCCGGAGCACCATCGCCACCAGGGCCCATCGGCGGGTAACGTAGACCCGGGGTTTTTTCCTGATGAGCGCACGTACGATCTGACGCGCCGCGGTCTCGGGGGAGGCGACCCAGAAGAGGCCTTCTCCCTTGGCCATTTCGGTGTCCACGTAGCCCGGCACAATATCGGTGACGGTAATATCCGCGCCCGATTTTTTAGCCGCGCAGCGAAGTCCTTCAAGGTAGTTAGACACGAATGCCTTGGAGGCGCTGTATGCGGGCGCGGTCCCGTTCCCGCGCACCCCGGCGACAGACGAAATTCCCGCCAGGTGGCCCGCGCCACGGGCCAGGAAATGCTTCATGGCGGCGTTCGCCACGGCGGCGAAGCCTTTTATATTCACCTCAATGGTCGCGCGCTCCTTTTCCCAATCAAGCTCCGGGTTCAGGTAGCCCGTACCCGCGCTGATAACCACGAGGTCCGCACCGCCTATCCGGGCGGTCAGGTCGTTGAATGCATCCTCGACCTCGTCATCGCGCGCGATATCCATGACCTGGACGAAAGAAGACAGGGGAAGCTCCCGCTGAATATCCTCGAGCATGGTTCGCCGTCTGGCCGCGAGTCCCACCACCCATCCATCGCGCGACAGGCGCATGGCCAGCTCCCGCCCGATCCCCGAGCTAGCACCGATAACTATTGCCCTTTTTTCCTTCACCATCACAATCTCCCCCTTGCCTTTTCCTCTCCGTCGATGAGTCAGGGCGCAGGCAGCCCCGATTGTTACACAACCGAACACTCCCGAAACACGGCTGCCTGCCGGGACATGCGAATCGGTCCCTTCCCGGAAAAAATGATTGCAATCCTCGGTGCGACCGGCAAGAAATTAGGGTACCTTTTCAGTGGCAGGAGACCAGTCCCATGCAGATCAAACTCTGGGGGGTGAGAGGTTCGCTTCCCGCGCCGATGGTCAATACCGAGTATCGCGCGAAGCTGCAAGAGATACTCAAACGAGCGCTCAAGGAGGGCCTTTCGGCCGCTTCTGAAATAAAACCGTTTATCGACGCCCTGCCCATCCAGTTGCAGAACGTGCATGGGGGCAACACCACCTGCGCGGCCGTAACGTCCGCCGCGGGAAACCTCTACATTCTCGACTGCGGTACGGGGATACGGGGGCTTGGCGAGGAACTCCTGAAGGGAAGCGCCGGGAAGGGCGGGGTGACGATGCGCATATTCATCACCCATACGCACTGGGACCACATTCAGGGCTTTCCCTTTTTTAAACCCGCGTACGTCCCGGGAAACGTCATCCAGTTTTATTCCCCGCTCTCCGACCTCCAGGACCGATTCCGCTACCAGCAGGAGGCACGCTTTTTCCCCGCGCCGCTCGAGGCGATGGCTTCCACCAAGGAATTCCACTTGATCAAGCCGGGGACCGCGCTCCGATTCGACGACGGAATGGAGATCGACTGCTATCCGCTGAAACACCCCGGGGGGAGCTTTGCCTACCGCTTCCGTGAGAATGGCAGCACCTTCGTATTCGCGACCGACGCCGAGTTCACCGGCGATTACCTGGAAACGGTCGAGGCGCAGACCGGGTTTTTCGACGGTGCCGACCTGGTCGTGCTCGACTCGCAGTACACGCTGGACGAATCCTTTTCGAAGTTCGACTGGGGACACACGAGCTACACCATGGCCGTCAATTGCGGCATACGCTGGAAGGTGAAAAACCTGGTGCTCACGCACCATGAGCCCGCCTACCAGGACGCGAAGCTGGCACGGATTTACAGGGATGCGGTTGGCCACCGGAACCTGATGAAAAGCAAGCTCCCTAATATATACCTCGCCACCGAACAGATGAGCTTCCAGGTGGGCTCCGCCCCGAAATAGATCGGGGCTGTCCGCGCGATGAAGATTTCAAGCCGCCCGGTTCCCGCGGTTCCCCTACAAGTCGAAATCTCGGAAAAAGGTATGTCATGAAAAAACTATTCAGCCTCGTATTCCTTTTCACGCTCGCCTTTTCGCTTTACGCTAAAAGCGAGAGCTTCTTCGACATTGTCCGCTCCGGAAACACCGATGCGGTCAAGGCCGCGCTTAAAAGCGGCGCGCAGGTGAACGCCCGGGACGAGCAGGGGTATACGCCGCTCATGATCGCGAGCGAGCGTGCGGGGGATCCCGCCGATCTCGTGAAGATCCTTCTCGCGGCGGGAGCCAAGACCGGTGAAAAATCGGAAGACGGCCGCACCGCCCTGATGGGCGCGTGCATGGCGGGAAACACCGCGATCGTACGCATGCTCATTGGCATGCAGGCGAAGGTGGACGAGACGAACCAGTACGGCTACACGGCGCTCATGATGGCCTGCGAGTCCGGGGAGGGAAGAACCGAGATCATCAAGCTTCTATTGAACGCCGGCGCGCGCCCGGGAGAGAAAAACCAGGAGGGGAAGACCGCGCTCATGATCGCCGCGGCGTACGGGAACCTTGAGGCAGCGAAGCTGCTCATCGCCGCGGGCGCGCCGCTTTTCGACAGGAGCGTATCGGGCCGCACCGCCTTTCTCGAGGCCGCGCTCTCCGGCAACGCCGAGCTCATCCGGTTCTTACTCGGGAAAAAAGCCGCGGTCAACGACCGTGACGCGGACGGCTACAACGCACTCATCGCCGTGTGCGGATCGCAGGGAGCGGATGCCGGCATCGTGAAGCTTTTGCTCGACGCCAATATCGGCGTGAACGAGCAGGCGAACGACGGCCAGACCGCGCTCATGGCCGCGGTGTACTCGGGCGCGCCGGCGATCGTGAAGCTCCTGGTCGACCGGAAGGCCGACGTGAACCAGAGGACGCGGGACGGCCATTCCGCGCTCATGGCGGCCGCGTCCGCGGGCGCGATCGAGATAGCCGGGGTACTCCTTGCCGCGGGCGCCCGGGTCAACGACAGGAATAATTTCGGGACGACCGCGCTTATGGAAGCGGCGACCGCCGGGCATCCCGACATGGTGAAGCTCCTTGTCGACGCGAAGTCCATCGTGGACGCGCGCAACGACGACGGCCAGTCCGCGCTCATGCTCGCCGCCTCCTACGGGAGCGCCGATATTGTGAAGCTGCTCCTAGACAAGGGGGCCGATATCAACGCGCGGGACACACGGGGCGCGACCCCCCTCATCATGCTCGCGGGAACAACGGCGGAAAAGCCCGCGCCAGTAAAGCTTTTCCTGGACGCGGGGGCGGACGTGAACGCGTGCGACGACGACGGGACGACCGCGCTCATGGCAGCCGCCGGGGCCGGCAACGTCGATATGATGAAAGCGCTCATCCTCGCGAAGGCCGATACGAATGTTCAGGACGACACCGGCATGACCGCCCTCATCGTCGCCGCCCAGCACGCCGACAACGGCGCCGAGATGGTGAAGATGCTCCTGGACGCGGGCGCGCGCGCCGCTGCCAAAAACAATCTCGGGTTCAACGGGCTCATGGCCGCGTCCTCGAATAAAAGCCTGCCGGCCGCGAAGCTCCTCCTGGCCGCCGGCGTGCCGGTCAATGATGAGGACGAACAGGGGACAAGCGCGCTCCTCTACGCGTGCCAGGCCGAGGGCGACGATTCCGCCATCGTGGATCTCCTTCTTGAAAACAAGGCACGCTCCGGGGATCGCAACGAGGCGGGCTACACCCCGCTCATGGCAGCCTCGTTTTCCGGCAACGCCCGGATCGTGCAGGCGCTCCTGAACGCGAAGGCGCCGGTAAACGAAAAGGATATTGGCGGGAAGCCGGCCCTCATCTACGCGGTCGAGACACCCGTTGACCGCAGCGCCGTGCTCAAGCTCTTGCTGGGCGCGGGCGCGTTCGTGAACCAGAAGGACGATAACGGCTATACGGCGCTCATGGCCGCGGCGTCGTTCGGCGGGGAGGAAAACGCACGGCAGTTGCTGAACGCCCGGGCGCGCATCGACGAGAGGGACGGCACGGGCATGACCCCGATGCTCTATGCGTCACAGGCCTACGAGGACCGCGCGGGGCTGATAACGCTCCTCTCCGTGGCGGGCGGGAACGTAAACGATCGAAGCGTGTACGGCCTCACCTGCCTCATGGCGGCGGCCCTCGCCGGTCAAACGGGAAACGTGACCGCCCTCCTCGCACTCAAGGCCGATATCGCGGCAAAGGACAACTACGGCAAAACCGCACTCGCCTACGCGACAGAAAATCAATATGCAGAGATTATTAAGGTGCTCAAGGAGGCGGGGGCGAAGGAGTGAAGGGGGTCTTTCCGAATAGCTCCCACAGGCATTGCGGCGACCGACAATCGTATCAGCCCCCCTGCCCTTTTCCGCCGTTGTTCTTTCGCTCGATCCCCATAGGCCTCATACCGATAAGACTGAAGATAAGCTCGTTGCCGCGGATCGCGTCCACGGCGCGCACCTCCTTAAGCCCCACGGGAAGCGCCGTGGAAACCACGATCCTGAGCCCCGAGGAAATCGCGAAGAGCGTCAGGATGGGAAGGCCCAGGAGGCCCGGGAGCCACGAAAGCAACGAGCCGCCCAGGAGGGCTCCCAGGCTCAGGAGCACGCCGTTCAGCACGTTGAAATAGGAAATATATTTCACGCGCCTGTCGGGGGCCACCGCGTCGAAGATGAAATTCGACGCAGCGAGCTGGAAGCCCGACCACGCGAAGCCCGAGATCACCTGCGCGAAGAAGAGGTACACCGGGTGCCTCCCCGCGATCCAGAGGAGCGGCACCCCGGCGATGATGGGCGCCGTGAACTTGAGCACCCGCACGTTGCCGATCCTGTCGGCGAGCCTTCCCCACCTTCCCATCATGAGGTACATGACGAGCGGCGCGGTCGCGGTGATCACCGAGTACTCAAGGTAGTTGAAGCGGAGGTCGCGTATCATGAGCACCGCGAAAAACGGCGCGGCCATGGACACCGAAAAGCTCATGAGCGACACGAACATCACGAAGCGGGCGAAATTGCTGGAGCGCAGCTTCTCGAAAAATGTCAACGGGTCGAACCGCGCCCCCCGGTGGTGGGCCGGTTCCGGATCGTGCATGCGGGTGAGAAAATACCACGACGCCACCCGCGTGACGCACGCCGCCGCGAACAGCGCGAAGAAACCCTCCCGCAGCCGGCCGGGCTCGATCCAGTGGAGAAGGATTCCCGCCCCGAACGACGCCATCACGACGATGCAACCGAGCAGGCTGTTCCTCCATCCGAAATAGGCCCCCCGGCGGTCCCCCGCGACTATATCCGACATGAGGCTTCCCCATGCCGGGGTCGCGATCGCGCCGAACGTGGTGAACAGTACCGCGAGCGAGATGAAGATCGTCACCGAGCTCCAGCCCCCCAGTGCGACGAACGCGATGGCGCCGATCATGAGCGCCTGTAAGAACACGAAGGAGGTGATGGTTCTCTTCCGGGAACGAAGCATACGTATGAATTCGGCGGTCCGGAGCTGTGCAAGCGAGGCGACCATGTTGGGAAACGCGGAGAGAAGCCCCACCTGGAAGGAGGTTCCACCGAGAAAAAGGAGGAACGGCGTGAAGTAATCCTGCGTGATGCCGATCATCACGCTCGCGAAGACCCCGTCAAGGAATGAAAAGCGAAGGCTCTTTCTGTTTATATCCGATTCGGCAAATTCCAAGGAATTATTCCGCACAAGAGTAATCAGTGATTAATGGAAATCAGGAATACGAGGCCCTTGCGCACCATCATGACGGCGATCGCGGCGAGGAAAAGGCTCGTCACCTTCGAAAGGGCCTTCGAACCCGGATCTCCCAGTATGCGTCCGAGCCAGCGGCTCCCCCCGAACACGATTCCCGCGATCGCGATGTTCACGATGACCGATATGATCGTCGGCAGCATCCCGAACTCGCTTACGCACAGGAGCGTGGTGGTGAGCACCGCCGGCCCCGCGATCAGGGGCGTTCCCAGCGGAACGACACCCATTTCCTCGTGCGGGATTTTCTTCCTCTGCCGGGGATTCACGATGTCCATGATCGCGATGCTGAAAAGCACCACGCCCCCCGCGACCATGAAATCCCCCACCGTGATCCCCAGGAACCTGAAAATTGCCTGTCCCACGAAGATGAATCCGAGCGCGAGGCAGAGGGCCGTGATCATCGACTGGACGATTATTTTTTTCTGCACCGCGTGGTCAAGGGAGCCGGCCAGCGATATGTACACGGGAAGCACGCCGAACGCGTCCACTGCCACGAAGATCGGAATAAAAGAAAGTAACAGGTCTTTTACGAATTCATTCATGCATGTTCTCAGGGGAAAAAGCTCGTGCCTCGTGCGGCAAAGGGGAGCAGATAGGCACGCCCCTGTCAATTGATAAATTGTGTATCAGCACAAGCCCTCCTGATACCGCGGCCCCGGCAATGGTCCCCAGCGCTGCGAGGGCGAACTCGGCAACCACGGGTACGCCGGTGACGGCCAGGGTGAGTGCGCAGATCGCGACCGTCATGAGGGCAGGAATCATCGCTCGCCGGCTTCCCCCGCCCGGGATAAATTCCCGGGCGCAGAGTCCCCCCGCCGCGATCCCGGCCGATACGGCGAGCCCCGCGATCCCGGGAGCACCGAGCGGGCAGCCGCAGAGCTTGAGCGTCCAGAGGCCGCACGCGCAGGCGACCGCGCTACCCGCGCATACGCGCAAAGCGATCCGGGGCGATTCAAACACTGCGGCGCACGCCATGAATATGAGCAGAAATACGCTTCCCGCCATCCAAAGCGCCCCCCGGCCGCCGGAGCCGATATCCCCTCCCCGTTCGGCACGCGTCGCCGTGATTCCCGACGGCATTTTCTCCCCGCGCAGGATTCCGTCGACGGCGCGTTCCAGCGCCCCTGATTCTCCGCTGCGCGGCATCGCGGTTACGGTCTCGAAGCGCTCCTTGTCGCGCCGCCAGATTGTGGTCACACCGGTCCCGACCCGGAAATCCGCGATCTCGGCGAGGGGAACGGCCTTCCCGTCCTCCCTGACGATTCGCAGCCTTTCCACGTCGTCGAACGAGGGGATATCGGGACCGTCCTGCCTGCAGCGGATATCGACCTCGCCCCGGTCCAGAAATTTCGCCGCCACGGGCCCGTACAGGGCGCACCGGACCGCGTGGGTCGCGTCTCCCGGCGGGATGCCGCATGCATGCGCCTTGCGGGTGTCGATGATCACCTGGAGCTCCGGCCTTCCCTCGCGGAAGCGGAGCACCGCATCAGCGGCCTGGGGGAGGATGGCGATTTTTTCCGCAAGCGCGTGCGCACAGGCGCGGATAGCCGTAAGCTCCCTCCCCCGGACCTCGATATCGATCCCCCCCGTACCGGAACCGTCGTCGAAGAAGGCCTGGATTCCCGGCTGCAGGCGCATCAGCGCCCGGAGCCTCTCCCTGGTATCGAAAGGATCGGCGCCCTCGGCCGGCTGAATGGTGAGGTCCGCGTGGGACGCGCTGATGCGCGCACGGTTGTCCCGGACAAGTCCGCTTTCGAGGATCGCCCGTTCCGCCCTCGCGACCGCGCGCGCGGTGTCATCGAGCGTGGTCCCTTCCGGGAGCTCGATCGCGCACTGCAGCTCATCGTCCGCATCGGGACCGGCCGGCCCCCCGTACATCGTGGGCGCGATCAGGACCGCGCCGGCAACCAGGAGGAGCGCACAGGCGCTCGCGAGCCGCGTGGGGGCGATCGAAGCGAACCTTTCACGGAAGCTCTGCCCTCTGCGCACCAGCGATGCAGGAAGGCGCGATTCCGCCGTCCTTTCGATCGTACGAAATAAATTTCCAACGGCAGCGGGTTCCAAAACCGGACTCCCCGCGCTGCCGGTCCGCCCGGGAATGAAACGCATCAACGGAATCGAGGACACGCGCGCTATCAGGAGCACGACGGCGAAATCCCCGAACATGCCGTCCGGTCCGCCGCCGGTGATGAGTATGCCAAGACACGCCGCGATCACCGGGATCGAAAACGCCGCGCCCATCCTGTATGCGGCGTCCCTGGCGCATGCGGGTCCCGGGCCGTCCCCCGCGCGCCGGCCCCGGGCAACGTGCATGAAAAGAATCGCTTCCGCCAGCGCAAGGACCACGCCCGTCACAAGCGCCAGGAGCGAGACAAGGTTCAGGCCGATTCCCCGCGCGAACATGAACAGGAGCGCGGGCATGGCCGACACGCCCGCTCGCGCGAGCGCCCCCGCCCCGGCGCGCACGCCCCCGGCCGATAGGACGATTACGAGCATCGCTGCGCCAAGTCCCGCGGCAAGACCGCATCCGAAACGCGCCATTGCGTTCATCACGCGCTCCGCCTCGTCATAGTCCACGCTGACCCTGATTACGCCGCTTTCTTCGCACGCTATTGCAGCGAGCGCACGCGACACAGCGAGGGGCGCCCCGGTTCCCGATTTGAACACATATATCGATACTGTTTCTTTTCCCCCGCGGCTGGCGATCTCCTCCGGAATCGTATCCCGCATGCGCACGCGCGCGATGTCGCCCAGCAGAACCGGCGATCCGTGCGCCGTCGCGAACAGTGGAAGCGCGCGCAAGTCGGCGAGCGAGCGAAACCTTCCGTCCGTCGATACCGTATACCCTGTGCGGACCCCCGTCCGGCCGAGCGGCATCGTACGGTTGTCGCCCTGGATTCGTTCCATGACCTGCTCGATCCGAAGGCCGTGCGATACGAGGCGATCCCCGCGCACCGCGACCTCGATTTCCCTGCGCACCCCTCCGCCTACGGCGATCTCGGACACCCCCTCGACACGCTCGATTCTTTTTTTGATCCGGTTTTCGGCGAGATCCCTGAGCCCGGCGGGATCGCCCCCGGCAAGGGAGAGCACCATGAAGGGGCGCGCCGCGCCGGCGCTGCCGTATATCTCGGGCTCCTCGACTTCACGGGGGAAGCGGGCGCGCACGGGGTCGATCCGCTCGCGCAGCTCGAGCGTCTTGTTTTTCATGGGCGCGCCGCGCGCGAAGCGCACGTATATCTTCGCCTCTCCCTCGCGGGACGACGAGAGGAGCTCGACGATCCCTCCCACCGCGCAGATCGCCTCCTCCACGGGCCGCGTGATCACCCGCTCGACGCGCCAGGGGGGCTGGCCCGGGTAGCGCACCGCGATGGTGAGGGAGTCGCGCACGCGTTCCGGCAGGAGTCCCACAGGAAGGCGCAGGGCCGATATCGACCCGCCCATGATGAGCGCCGCGCAGAGCATGAGGGGCGCTATTCGCCGCGCACGCGGTATAACGTTACCCGGCATTGTTCAGGGCCCGTCCCGGAAAAATTTATAGTGGAACACGGGTACCGCGGCCAGGGTGAGCGCCGTCGAGGCGAGCATCCCGCCGATCATCGTGACCGCGAGCGGCGACTGCATCTCGGAGCCCCGGTCGACGCCCAGGGCGAGCGGCGCGAGCCCCAGGATCGTGGTGAGCGCGGTCATGAGTATAGGGCGAAGCCTCTCCCGGCACGCGCGTACCGCGGCCTCGCGCGCGGGGACGCCCGATTCGCGGTAAATGGTGATATACTCGAGCAGGAGGATCGCGCCGCTCACGACCGTGCCCGAGAGCATCACCATCCCGATTACCGAGATGATGTTCACGGAGTTGCCCGTGACGAAAAGCGCGAGCGCGACGCCCGACACCGCGAGGGGCACCGACAGCATGACGAGAAGGGGACGCGCGAGCGATTCCATCTGCGCGGCGAGGATCATGTAGATGAGAAGCACCGAGAGCGCGAGCGAGCCGAAAAGCTCGTCGAGCGACGCGCGGATCTCCCCCGTCTCGGGCGGGATTTCCGCGCTCACGCCCGCCGGAAGGGTCGCGCGCGCGGCCGCGCGCGCGAGCGCCTCCCCCGCGGAGGAGACGCTCGCGCCCGGCGCGGCCTCCGCGGCGACGGTGATGCAGCGCCGCTGGTTTTTCCGCACGATCCTGTCGAAGCCGCGGTGAACGGCCGCCGATGCGACGGCCTCGAGGGGAACGATCTCCTCCCGGGCGCGCAGGTTGATTCGCGGAAGGTCCCTCACCTCCCGCCGGTCCGCTTCGCGCAGGCGCACGGTGATATCGGCCTGCGTATCGCCCTGGTACAGGGCCCCCGCGTGTTCGCCCATGACCGAGGCGCGCACCTGTTCGGCCGCCTGGGACATGGTGATCCCGAACGCCGCGAGGCGCACGCGGTCGAAGCTCACCCTGACCTCGGGCGTCTCGCGCTCGGAAACGGCGCGCGGGTTGGCGAGCGCATGCTCGCCGCGCATGCGGGCGATCACTTCATCGGCACCGCGCTCCAGCGCGGTGAAATCGTCCCCGGTCACGTCCAGTGCGAGCCCGCCCCCGGTCATTCCCATTAAACCGGAAAATTCGCGCTCGTCGGTACAGGCCTCGAGCTTCGCGCCGCCGGGCAGTTCGATCGCGCGCGCCAGGTCCGCGACGGCCTCCCGCGTTTCGAGCGACCGGTCATCGCGCAGCGTCACGAGGAGCTCGCCCGTCGAGCGGTTCCGCTCCCTACCGAAATATTCCGCGACCTCGGCCGGGTTGAATCCCACGTCCGCAAGGCGGTGCGCGGTGTAGGGTTTCGCCGCGGCGGCCGCGTCGAGTTTCAGCATGTGTTCGCGCGTTTCCTCCAAGGGCGCTCCCTTGCGCCCGGTCACCCTTAGGGTAAGGACCCCGCTATCGGTCGCGGGAAGGAGGGAGTAATCTATGGAATAAAAGACTAGGGCGCCGACACACACGGAACCCATCGACACCGCCAGGCATTTCCCGAAGCGTTCGAGGTTGCTTCCTATATACGCGGCGTATATTCCATCGAGACGCCCAAGCAGCGTGTCTGCGCGCGCTAAAATCCTTTGAAGGCCGAATCGCGAATCGGCGCCCGCGCTTTTTTTATTTACGATGCCCCCCATCGACCGCTCCGTAACCGCGTAGAGCGCGGGCACCATGCTCACCGATGCGCAGTACGAAACGAGGAGCGACGCCGCCACCGTAAATGCAAGATCGCCGAACACCTCGCCGGCGATGCCGCGCAGGAAGATGATGGGGGCGAACACCACCACGCTCGTGAGCGTTGACGCGAGCTGCGCGCCCGCGATCTCCCCGGCGCCGCGCACGCACGCCTGTGCGACGGAATCGCCCGCCGTCCTGCGCGCCTCGATCGCGTCCGCCACCACGATGCCCTTGTCCAGCACCTCGCCTATTCCGAGCGCGAGCCCGCCCAGGGACATCATATTCAGGGACACGCCCTTGAGGTACATGAGGAAGAGCGTCGCCATCACCGACACCGGCATGACCGCGATGATGATGAACGAGACGCGAAGCTGTCCCAGGAACACGAAGACGAGCGCGAAGGTGATGAGCGCGCCCAGCACGGCCGAACACACCACGTTGTTGACCGCACTCCTGATATAGACCGACGAATCGTAGCTCACGGATAGCTCCATCCGTCCGCGATAGCGCTCGTTCAGCTCATCCACGATTCGGCGCGCCTCCGCGCAGACGGCGACCGTGTTCCTCCCGGCCTCCTTCACGAGCGAGATCGCGAGGCTTTCCCGGCCGTCGAAACAGGAGAAGCTCGTGCTCTCCCTGAACCCGTCCTCAACCTTCGCGACGTCCCTCACGTACACGGGCCTTCCCTTTTCGTCCGATCGCACGAGCACGTTCCCGATATCGCGCGCCTCCCTGAACTCGCCCAGGGCGCGCACCAGGTATTCGCGCGCCCCGCGCCGCGCGGTCCCGGCGGGAAAATTCTGGTTCGAAAGCCGCACCTTTTCCGCGACCTCGAAGATCGAGAGCTTATGCGCGAAGAGGCGCGCGCCGTCCACCTGCACCTGGATCTCCCTCGTTTTCCCCCCGCTTATCCGCGCGTTGCCCACGCCGTCGATACGCTCGAACCGGGGCTTCACGTGCTGTTCCACCTCCTCGCGCAGGCCGTCCAGGGAGCCCCCCTGCGCGGTGACGGCGATCCCCATGACGGGAAGCGAGTCCGGATCGAAGCGGGCGATCACGGATTTTTCCGCGTCCTCCGGAAGCGCCCCCTTCACGAGGTCCGCCTTCTCGCGCACGCGCATCGCCGCGAAGTCCAGGTCCGTCCCCCACTCGAACGCGGCGACGACCATGCTCGCCCCCTCGATCGACTCGGACCTGACGCGCTTCACGCCCGGCACGCTCGAGAGCGCCTCCTCGATGGGCCTGGAAACCAGCGTCTCGATTTCCGCCGGCGGGGCACCGCGGTACAGGGTGATGACGGATATCTCGGGCCGGCGCATGGAGGGCAGGAGTTCCAGTTCCATGCCGGAGAGCGCGATCGCGCCGAAAAGCATCGCGGCGAGCGAAATCATGATCACCGTAATCGGCCTGCGGACGAAAAATTCCTGGATATGCATGTTCAGCTGTTGAAGTAGACGGTAAAATCCGCGCGGAGGAAATTCCCCGCGCCGTCGCGGACTCCCTCGCGCGAGCCCCGTACGCGGAGCCGGTAGTAATGTCCCGCCTCCAGCCTGTAGAGATGGATGTCGATCGCGTCGTCCACGGGTGCGGCCGGCGCACTTTTTACCGGTATAATCTTCCATGTGCGCGGCGTGATCCCGCTCCCGGATTCCCCGAAGTAGGTCTCGCTTTCGAACGACACCGCGCAGGCCGCCGCGACCGGGTCTATTCCCGCAACCGGCGCCGATCCGTCCTCCCTGCGGAACACGACGCGAAACACGATCACCCGTTCGCCCAGCCCGCCGATCGTTTTCTCCGTCGCGTACGCGTCGTCCAGCCGGATGCACGCGTCCTCGAGGAGCGCACGCGGCGCTCCCCCGTCCGCAGGGATTTGAAATACGGGGCTCCCGTTAAGCGCAAGCGGAATCGAGCGCGGACCGTCGATCAGGAACCGGTAGGTGTGATCGGTCCCGAGCGGATTTCCGGCGGGGTCCGATGCGCCTGACCGTACCACGAGCGTATACCAGGTCATGGGTTCGTAAAACTCGCCGTGCGCGCGTCCGAGTGTCACCCCGCGCCCGTCCGTGCTCCATGTTGCGACTGTTCCCATAGACGGACTGATGCTTATAGCGTCCGCCGTTCCATCCCGATCCATGGGCTCGGAAAAAAATATTTCAAGATCCGCGTCCTTTTCCATGAGCCCCATCACGGAGTTGTCCGGGCTCAGGCGGGCGCGCGTCCCCTCCCTTACCGCATAGATGCCCGGCCCGGGATCCGATACGCACTCCAGACAGGGAGGCTCGATATCCGAACCGGCCACAAACCCGCTTGTCCATTCATCGATAAGGGGATTTCCCTTCAGATCGCATACCTCGCGAGAAACGCGCAGCGTGTAACGCGTCCCCGGTTCGAACCCGTAATACGGGCGCAGTGTGAGCACGGTCCCATCCGGCGAATACTCCCTGAGAAGCGCCGTCCCGGGGGACAGGGTCACCCCCGCCGCTACGCTTTCATCCCGGACCGGTTCCGAAAAGCTGATTACGATCGCATCCGGTGTCCCCTGGTGGCCGTCCGCCGGGCTCACGGACACGACGCGCGGAGAGACGAAATCGTTCCCCGCGAAAAATTCCGATACGACCGCGCATTCGAGGTCGTTGCCGTGCGCGTCCTCGGCGCCGCTGCTCACCGTTATGCGATATTGACCATGTGTCAGGGTCGTACGCGGTTCCAGGTGAAGCACGCGGCCCTCCCATCGGGGTGCGCATTCCACGGTCCTGTCTCCCGAACTTACGCGCACCGCGTTCGCCGCGGAGGCCCTGTCCATCTCCTCGGAAAAGCTCACGACTATTCGAGTACCAGCCGGGACGTCCCGGGCCCCGTTCGCCGGGAAAATATCCACCACGCGCGGCTGGCCCATATCCGGAAGCCGGTCGCATCCGGCACACACCAGGACAAGCGTGATTAGCAAACCCGCCGCGCGCACACAGCGGCCGCAATCATTCATTTTCATTCCGTCACTCCCCGAACCTGAAAAAATACCGGATGTCCCCGCTCCGGGTCGCGCCCGTTGCGCTCGTGATGCCGTCGGCGCCGCCGCGCAGGCGCAGCTCGTACAGGTTGTCGCGCCGCAGCGAGCCCACGGTCAGCCGGAGCGTGCGGCCGCTCCACTCGTAGCGCCTGATTGCGCCGCTGAAATTGGGGTCCGCGCCGTTAACGTACACAATCGATACGTTCTCGGGTACGCTCGCGCGCCGCATGTCGGTGCAGAAGACCAGATCGAAGACGGCCGTGGAATCGACGAGGATGTTCCCGTCGGGCAGGGCAAGCCCCATGTGGATAAGTCCTGTCGGCCCGCCGTCATGCGCGATGGATGCCGCGCTCACCGCGGGCGCGCGGGAATCCTCCCCGTCTGTGTGGAAGTACGCGGTGAACGCGGACTCGAGCGGGTTCCCGGCGGCGTCCTTCACCGATTCCGTTATGCGCATTTCGTAACGGGTTTCGTTTTCGAGCCCGGCGGGAAAGCGTATCACCGCCCGCGTATCGGATTCCCAGGTCATGACCGCCGCGGCTGCGGGGGTAAGCGCGAACCCTTCCGTGAGGCTTGACCGGTCCATCCGCTCGCTGAACGCGAGCTCCAGCACGGAATCGGTCTCAAGGCCGTGATGCTCCGAATACATCCCCGCCGAGACCCAGTTCTCCGCGGTTGAGGGGCTGGTCGTCTCTACGAGCACCGGCCGCACGAACTCTTCCCCCGCACGGAAACGGAAATCGCGCTGCGCGCCGATACGATTGCCCGCCCGGTCCGCACACTCGGCCCCGATCGATACGGTGTACTCCGTAAGAAACGCGAGCGTCAGAAACGGGGCGAACTCGACCGTATCACCCGCCTCGTTCCAGGAAAAAGCCCCCTCCGCGGAAGGGTACATCCTGAGCCCCCGCTCGACGCTCCGCGCGTCCATGGGTTCCGAAAACCTTATGCGTATGCGCGTATCCGGCCGGACCCCCGCGATCGAATCCGACGGGAAGACCTCCGCCACCACGGGCGCGGCAAGATCGTTCGAAGTGAAAAAGCGCGAGGTGTACGCACGGCGCGTTTCACTGCCCTGCCTGTCGCGCGCCCCCGCGGCCAGGGTGACGATGCACATTCCGCGTTCCATTTCTTTATGAGGAGAAAAGCGCAGGAGCCGCGCGCCCTGCGGCCACGAAAAGGATCCCTCCGTCTCCGCTCCCTCGCAGGCGAGCCCGAAAAGGCGTTCGACGCTTTCCCGTTCCATGTTCTCGGAAAAGCGTATCTCCACGAAATCCGCGGGCGAGGCGTACACCCCCTCGGAGGGACGTACCCATTCCACCGACGGGGGCCGGGTCGTAAGCTCACATGAAAAGAGCGCTCCGAGGCATGCGGCCGCAAGGAGCAGCATTGAAATTTTCGCCATGAGTATCAGCGCAGGGGCTTTTTCCATATCATCCCTCCCTCGCGACGCGCGCCTTCATACCGTCCGAATAGCGCCGGCTTCCGCCGCGCGCCACGAGGTCGCCCTCGTCTACCCCCGAGAGCACCTCGATCTCGTCGCCGAACTCCCTTCCCGTTTTCACCGTGACCCGGTGAAGCGAGCCCTCCCGGAACAGGTACGCCTCGCAGGCTCCGTCACGCATGTCGCCTAACGCCTCGCGGGGAAGCAGGAGCACGTCCCGGGCCCGCTCGGCCGCGACCGTCACCCGGGCGAACATGCCGGGCTTGAGCATGCCGCGCGCATTGTCCGCGAGCAGGCGCACCTCGACGGTGCGCGAACCCGCGTCCAGAACCGGGCTCACCAGCCTGACCTCCCCGCGGAATTTTTCCCCGGGAAGGGCGTCCACGGTAAATCGCGCTTCCAGTCCCTTCGTTATCTTACCCGCCTCTTTCTCCCCCACGCCGGCGATGACATACGTCTCCGCAAGGTTCATGACGACAAACAGCGGCGTATCGTCCCTCACCCGTTCCCCCTTTTCGACGGCGCGCACCGCCACGACGCCCGCGATGGGGGCGCGGATATGCGCCTCGTTTATATGGACGGAGATTATCTCCACCCCGGTTTCGGCGCGGTTCATCGCGCTCTGCGCCGCGTCCGTCTCGGCGGCCTCGAGCCGCGTGTTGAGCTTTGTAAGCAGCGCGGTCCTCGCGCGCTCGTCTCCCGGGATCTCGTATCCCGCCTTCCGGACATCCTCGTCCCGGTATCCTACGGAAAGAATTTCGTATTCCTTTTTCGCCGCGAGGTACTTCGCCTGGGCGGTGGTCCATCCCGCCTTGAGCGCATCGAGCTCCATTTCGGTAACGGCTCCCGCGCGGAAGAGCTCCCCTTTCTTCCTGACGACGGAGTCCGCGTTTTTCCAGCTCACGAACTTGTCGTTCAGGTCGACCCGCGCGCGACTGATCGCCCGGAGATGCCGTTCCACCTCGCGCGCCGCACGCTCCTCCTTTTCCCGCGCGAGACGCAAGGCCGCCTCCGACGATTTCAGCTCCGCCGTCGCGCTCTTGAGCTCCAGCTCGAGCGGCAGCAGCTCAATGCGCGCAAGCTCCTGTCCCTTCTCGACCCGGTCCCCCTGCTCGGCGAAAATTTCCTCTACACGACCCGTGATCCTGGAAGAGACGCTCGCCTTGTCGCGGTAACTCACCGTCCCCAGGAGCTCGATCTCCAGCGTCACATCCTTGCGTTCTGCTTTGATAATCTCGATTTCGGGCGCTGATACGCCATCGCGCGGTCCGGCGCCGTTCCCCAGGTACACGCGCACCTCCTCGCGGAAACACACGGCCGTTGCGCCGCACACGCCCGCAACCAAGAGCACGAGCGCGACCTTCCGCCGATGCACCTTCATAATCCCCATAATGGATATTTCCATGCGACAGTCCTCCTCTCCCTTTATAATTCGCCGCCCACCGGCGTTTCGCTGCCGCCGTCTTCCCCGAGCGCAGCATCGAGCTCCGCGAAGGACACGCGGCGCTCTCCCACCGCGGCCTGGAGTCTCAGGCGCGCCTTCGCCAGGTCGACATAGGTGCGGAGCACCTCGTAGCGCGCGATATCCCCCACGCGCGCGCGGGCGTCCTCCGCGGCCGCCTGGCGCTCAAGCAGGGACACGTTCAGCCGCGCGAGGCGGACCAGCTCCGCCGTTTCACCCATGCGGTCGCACGCGCGCTCAACATCGACGATGATTTTCATACGCGTACGTTCCATTTCCGCCATGGCGTCCCGCAGCGCAAACTCTGCCTCCGCGGTACGCCTGGCGCCGGATGGATCGTCCAAGATGTCCGCCTGGGCGTTGTGCGCGACGCTCTTCTCTTTTCCATACCCGGCTTCGCCGTAACTCATGCCGCTGCTCACCCCGTTTCCAAAAAGGGATGCGCTCAGGGTGATCCCCACGTTCCAAAAACGGTCGTCGAGCGGGTACCGCTCGCCCCGGTAGCCGTAGCTTCCGGTAAACCGGATAACGGGCAAACTGTAATCCCGCGCCAGCCGCACCCCGGCACGGGCCTTCCGCACCGCGAGGCCGGCCATGCGCATCTCGGGCCTGCGAAGGAGCGCCCCGGCGACAGCCCCGGACTTTCCCCCGCGCGCTTCACGCGCCGGCGAATCCGATTCGCCGGCGGTTACCGGGACGATTCGAACCTCCCGCGATGCGCCGATCAGCAGACGAAAATTTTTCGTCCCGGTACGAAACGCGTTCTCGGCCCGAAGGAGCTCGTACTCCACCTCGGCGATGCGCGCGTCGGCCTGAACGCGCTGGAGCTCGGTCGCCATCCCCTGCCGCGACTCCTCGTCTATGATTTTCCTCTGTACCAGGAGGCTCTCTAAAAGGTCCCGTTGTATCGAGACCTCGCCCTCCGCGCCCTGGAGCCCGTAGTATTCCTTCCTCACGCCCAGCGAAAGGGCCGCGCGTTCCATCCTGTAATTTTCGAGCGCCGCCAGGTGCTCGATCTGCGCGATTGCGTACGCGTCGACCGTCGCGCCGCCCGTGTGCAGGTCGTACGAGAGGGACATCATCACCTGCCGGTTCCGCGTATCGGGCCCCCCGGCGCTTACCGTATCGTCTTCCGAATACTGCACCGAGGCCGCGGGAAGGAATTCCCGCCATCGTTCACCGATCGCCATGCGGGCGGACGTCATACGCGCGCGCGCCGCGGCGAGCTCCCGGCTGTGTGCGCAGGCAAGCCGGACCGCAGTCGATTCATCGACGCGCTCCGCGGGCTCTCCCGCCCGGGACGAACCCCGTGTCGCGAGAAGCGCGAAGGCGAGCGCCATGATCGCCATCGACTTCATTTCCTTGACGCCTCGTCGATCCCCGCCGCGAGCCTTTCCGCGACACGCATTGTGCTTCCGCCGTCGCGAAGCGCGCACCCGTCGCACTGCATGCGTATCATCGATACCGTCTCCCCGCTGCGCGCATCGATGATGCGTACGTGTACGGTCAGCGATCCCCGCCGCCCGAGGATATCCTCTGGGAGATTTTGAAAGACCGAGAGTACCGCGTGATGGCGATAGCCCTCGGCCCGCTCCCCGCGATCGTTGAACGACGCCGCCTTGAAACCGCGCTTCGCCAGGGCAAACACGAGCGATTCGGCGAGCTCCCCGGTTCCCTCGTCAGGCGTTTCCCCGTGACGCGCCGAATGCGTGACGTAGATAACGTCCAGGGGCGCCGATTTTTTCCCCGTGTGCACGAATTCCGCGCTCATCCCGCCGCATGCGCACAGCGCGGTCAGGACGGCCGCGGCCCAGGCTTTATGTTTCATTTTTCCTCCTTCTCCCATTCCGTGATGGCCGCGGCCATGGCGCGGTTTTTTCGCGCGCGCGCCGCGAGCCCCAGCTTCGTGTAGATTTCTTCCAGTTTCCGGTGAGATTGCTGCAGATACGGGTACGCGCTGGTCGCCCTGGTGAATGCGATGATCGCTTCTTCGTGGTCACCTTCTCCCAGGGATGCGGAGCCTGCTATATAGAGACCCACGGTATCCTCCCCCGATCGTGCAAGAAGCTTCGTGACCGTTTCCTTCGCCGCGGCATATTCTCCCCGCCGAAGGTGCCACCGGGCCTTGAGTCTGAGTCCCTCGCTTTTCGTTTCCTCGTTTTCGAGGCATCGCTCCGCCTGGGACTCGAACTCCGCGTCCTCGCCCTGGAAATAACTTATCTTCGCGAGAAATACACGCGCCCCGGGGCGCGAACCGCGGCATTCCAGGCTCCGCGAAAAATACTCGCGGGCGCCCGCGAGATCCTTTTTCAGATACAGCTCCACGCCCCTGCGGTAATACTCGTCTCCCACCGATGCGGGTTGCGCGCATGAGATTCCGGCAAGGACGAGCGCCAGCATTGCAGTGAATTTCATTTAAGGAGCCCCTCAAGGAAGCGCGACGAGGCCGCCTTGATCAGTTCCGCCTTTGCCGCTTCCTCGTCGCGCGCGGTCCCGGCCGGGAGGATGCGTGCCGATTCCACCTTCCAGCGGTCCTTCACCCACGCGTCGAGCTTCCCCGAGTGCCGGTATTCGCACACACCGGCAAGCTCGATCCCCGATTCGGCGCCGCCGGTTGCGAGGTCAAAACTCGAGAGCGACGTACCACAGCTCGCGACAATGTCATTGCCCGAGAGCATGAAACGGCCCCGTATCTCCGCGACATGGTAGCGGTACTCGTAGCCGACGAGCCCGTCGGGGCCATCGTCGAACCGGACCTCCCCCCGCGAGCCCAGGGGCCTTGTCGCGGCGGCGTCCACCATTACGAAGGCGTCGATATTCTGGGCGGGGCGCGTCTCCTCCTCGATGCTGAGCGTGTCGCGCCTGGGTTCCTCGTACACCACGAAGCCTTTTCTCAGGAGCTCCTTTTCCAGGTGCGCGCGCCACAACGCCGCCTCGGGCGTTTCGCGGCCTTCGTTTCCGGGTGAAGGGGCGAACCTGAGCGCAACCCTGCGAATCGGCGCCCGAACCCCTTTCCCGAGGTCCGCGTGGGCGCAGTTGCATTCTTCGCGCGCGATTCCGTCGGGCACGCCGATCCGCACGGCCGCCCTCTCGGCGGAGGGACGCGTGTCGAGCCTTCCCCGGCCCGCGCATGAAACAGCCAGGAATACCAGCACCATGAACGCCGAATTAAATTTCATCTCCACCTCCCGCACGCATGTACGCCCCTATTACGAATCCGGTCCGCGGAATCTGAAAAAAATCAGATTCGAGGGGCGATTTTTGTTCGGGCACACGTCCTGCTTTGATTTCCCCTGCAGCCGTATCGGATTTTGAAGCTTTCCCAAAAATATTTAATATTTTCCGCGAGAGGAACGTATGGAGAGAAAGTGCTTCACCACTCGCTCTGGGGAGAAGGATATGGCCAGGACCTCAATAAATGTTCACACGGATATTATGCGCAAACTCGCGCAGGCGGCGCTTCAATTACAAACTTCGCGAAGGGATATAGTGGTTCGGCTCCTCAAGACCGTGATGCGTGACTTGCCTCGTTATAACACCCGGTTTGAAACGGTTAAGTATCAGCCGGACGATCCGGAAGGGAGGTGGCATTGTTTTGGGGTGCGGTTTAAAGCGGAAGAGTTCGAGTTCTGGGCGGACCTGAGGAGGCTGAGTAAATTCACTGTTTCATATCTCGTGGCGATTGGCGTTGAACGATATCTGGATGACCTTATGCGCGATGGAGAAAGAAGCGTACATAACTATGCACCATATGATCGGCATGCAGTGCGCCGGAACGTCACTGACGGCATGGTGATCTGGAATTTAATCTGGAAAAGCACCAAACCAGTGAAACCCGTACCTTAACCGCACCACTTCCTGCATCAACCCCCCGCCATTCTTTCTTCAGCTGGAACGCGCAGCCTGTCCGTATTTGCCGGAGGCTTAAAGTCCCCGTGCTCCCGGTCCTAAATCCCGACACCCAGCAGGCGCGCCCCCAGGAGCATCAGGGGGAACACGAGCACAAGGAAAATGACCGATGTCCCCACGAAGAGCCCCGAGGCCAGGCGCGCGTCCAGGCCGTAAAGGACCGATACGACCACCGAGTAGATCGCCGCGGGCATGAAGGACTGTACGATCACCACCGCGCGCACGGTCCCCTCGAAACCGGCGAGTCCCGTGATGATCCAGGCGGCCGCCGGTACCAGGAGAAACTTGATCGCGCTCATCGCGGAAATTTCTTTCCACGAGGAACGCACGTCCCCCTGCGTGAAGTTCATGCCCAGCGTGAGGTAGTAGACGCTTATTGAAGCGAGAAGGAGCGCCTCCGACGGAAACCATATCGCCGGCCTGTCGATCCCGAGTGCGCGCAATCCCAGCGCGCCCGCAATCGCGGCGAGCGGCATGTTGTGAAGCCCGAGGATTATCGGCATTCGCTCCGTGGCGGGCGCGGCTGTCTTCGAAACATGCGCCGCATAGGGAAACACCGCGAGGAACACAAAGGGCATGAAGTACGATACGAAAATGAACGAGTAGGCGAGCCCCTGTTCCCCCAGGATAAGGTAACAGGCGAATCCCCCGAGCGTAAACCCGTGATTGGCCAGCATCGCGCTGATGCGGAACATGTGCCCGCGCGCCCCCCCGAGACCGAGCGCGCGCGATGCCGGGAGGCCCAGTACCAGTCCCGCCGCGCACAGCGCGAGTCCCGCGACCGGCAGCAGCATAAGCCCGCGGGAAAGATCGAGTCCCCAGACGCTCCAGAACACGATCGCCGGCTCGATGGTAGCAAGATTCGCGCGGATGAGTGTCCGGGAAAAGCGCGCGGGGTCATCGAACCGCCGTTTCAGCGCATACCCGGCGATAAAGGGACCGATAATTATCACCTGGAATACCAGGAATTTCACCACCACGTTCATCCCGCCGCTTCTCCCGCTCGAAATCCGGTCCACCATACATAACCGTACGGGAATCGAAACAAAAATTTTCGATCCCGTGCGCCCCGTGGACAATTCTTGACATTGCGCGGTGCTGTGCTAGTCTCGGACGATATCAAACGGGGAGAGAGGCCGCATGGGCGCCGATACACTTGAAAAGGGATTCGTGCATCTTTACACCGGGCACGGGAAGGGGAAGACCACGGCGGCGCTCGGCCTGGCGATGCGGGCGGCGGGATCGGGACTGCGCACGCACTTCATCCAGTTCATGAAGGGCCAGCACTACGGGGAGCTCGATGCGGCGAAGATGCTCGGCGGGCTCGTCACGATCGAACAGCACGGGAGCGCGGAGTTCTGCGTGACCGAAGGACAGGACGCGAAGGAGCACTACCTCCACGCGCGCAACGCGATCGCCCGTGCGCGCGAGGCGATACACTACGGCACGATCGATATACTCGTGCTCGACGAGATCGTCACGGCCTGCCTCTTCAAGCTCGTGACGCTGGGCGAGATTCTGGAACTCGTACACACCCGGCCCACCGGGAAGGAGCTCGTCCTCACGGGACGCGGCGCGCCGCAGGAGCTTATCGACGCCTGCGACCTGGTCACCGAAATGAAGGAAGTGAAGCACTATTACGCCGCGGGTGTCCAGGGACGGCGCGGCATAGAGTATTGACCGGTCCACGCTTTCCTTCGTTCGCCGATACGCGTATCGGCGCCCGCGCCAGATCCCCTAAAATCGCTTGCTAAAAACGAGCGTACGCTCATCAATAAACAAATGCCATGCGGCTTCCCTCACCGCAGGCAGACCAAACCCACGTGCGAGGTACCCCATGCTCCTCCTCAAGAACGGACTGATAATCGACGGCAGCGGGAAGAAGGGATTCCCCGGAAGTGTCCTCATCAAGGGCGGAAAAATCGCGGAGCTTTCGCCGGGCGCGATACAGGCGAAATGCGAGACGATCGACTGCGCGGGCAAAGCGGTCGCGCCCGGCTTCATCGACCTCCACTCGCACAACGACTGGTTCCTCGCCTCGCCCGAAAAACCCGAATACATCACGCCGTTCCTGGAACAGGGCATCACCACCTTCGTGGGAGGGAACTGCGGTTTCGGCGCCGCGGTATTCAAGAAAAACACCGCGCACCGCGCGCTCCTCGAGAACAACCTGTTCAAGGGAGGGCACTCCGGATTGAAATGGGATTCGCTCGCGCAGTACTACGCGCACCTCACAAAAAAGGGAATGTCCGCGAACCTGGTGAACCTGTGCGGGCACGGGACCACGCGCGCCTCCATAAAAGGCTACGATCCCTCACACATGACGGGAGACGAGATGAAACAGCTCCTCCGGCTCGCGGAGGAATCCATGGAACAGGGGGCGCGGGGCGTATCGTTCGGAATGGGTTACGCGCCCGACATCTTCTCGACCGCGTCCGAACAGGAGGAGGTTGCCAAACTCGTGAAGAAGCGCGACGGCATCGTCACGGTACACGTGCGCGCGTTCTCCTCGGTCTCCGGGGCCTATCCCCTGAAGCCCTTCGGCGAGGCGCACAACCTCATCGCGCTCAGGGAATTCCTGGACCTCGCGCGCAGGACGGGCGTGCGCCTCCAGATTTCGCATCTCATCTTCGTGGGCGCGCGCACCTGGAAGACGCTCGACAAGGCGCTCGCCCTCATCGACCGCGCGATCGACGACGGGGTTGACGTGTGTTTCGACACCTACGCGCACCACTGTGGCGCGACGGTCATCACGGGGATCCTCCCCGAATGGTTCATGGCGCAGGTTCCCGCGGCCTACACGGACAAGAAGCTTTTAAAGAAGACGAAGCTCCTCATGAAGATCTCTTTCGCGCTCCTGGGCTTCAACATGGCCGACATGCAGCTTGCATCGGCGAACCACCCGGATCTGGACCGATACAACGGCATGTTCCTGCGCGACATCGCCCGCGCGCGCACAATGACCGACTTCGAAAACTACATCGACATCGCGCACAGGAGCGACAGCACCGCACGGATGCTCATCTACAAGTACAGCAACCCGCACATCGTCCGCGCGCTCATGAAGCATCGCGCCTCGCACTTCATGACCGACGCCTGGGTCGAGCCGTCGGGACTCCAGAACCCCGCTGCGTTCGGGTGCTTCCCGCGTTTCCTGGAGCTCGCCCGCGACGAAAACATCCTCACGATCGAGGACACGGTGCACCGCATGACCGGGAAGAACGCCGCGCGCATGAAGATCAAAGACCGGGGCCTCTTGAAAAAAGGGTATGCCGCGGACATCACCGTGTTCGATCCGCACACGATACGGGACAACACGACCCCCGAGGCATCGGGCGCGCGGCCAACCGGGATCGAGACGGTCGTCATGAACGGGGAGGTCGTCGTGAAAAGGGGGAAGGCGCTTCCGAAGATAAGGGCGGGGATGGTGATACGGTAAAAGCATCAGTCCCCTATTCCCCTTGCGCGTTGTGCTACAGCGCAAGGCTGGGAGCCATTCCCCGGCGAACTTGTCGGGTCTGGCGATAAGGACTGGCCCTGAGTTCTTTTTTCGTTGTGAAGAGGTTGTGCGCAACGTACATATTTGTCAAATATACCCATTCGAAATTGGTTTTCCACATTGAAGATTTATAACTCCTGGATATACCAGGAGTTATAAATATAAACCATGGGGAACCGATTTATATTGGTTATGAGTAACACTTTCATATTTTCTCTCTTGTGGAATTTTAATTATTTGTTAAAATTCTTTCCGACACTCCATGCATCGGCAAAGGGTTCCCCGATTTTCCAATATTTGCGCTGATGCATGTCAAATAGCATCGGTTTTACTTTTGCGACATCAATAGTGCCATTGGTAAGGATATTCTCTTCAGCATAGATTTTTTCAACCCTCCCCACAAACAGGTCATGGGTGATATAATCATAATGATCTACCAGGGTACATTCCATTGTAACAGGGGCTTGTTCAATCATGGGCGCGTGTTTCAATAAACCCCTGAATACTTTTAAAATAGCGCTTTTATCGATCTTTGAACCGCTCACCATGCCGATGTAATCGGTTTCAATTACCATATCATCTGAAGGTATATTTATACTGAATTCCCTGTTCGCAATTATTCCCTTGTTGGAATAATGCGCCTTTCCCATACCCAGCGTAACCATATCTATCGCGCCTATTCCAAGATGGGCAATTGTGATAAAGTTCGCTTTCCCGTCAATTTCCGTCCCTATCAATGCTATTGGTAACGGATAGAGCGCGTTTCTTTCTCTCACTTCAATTTTCATCAAGTTCTCCTTTTTTGTTTGTACATGCATATATGGAATTAAAAAAAATTATTGTTCCAGAATCCGGCTTATGCTGAATAATTCTTTTGTAAAAACATCGTTTTTATTTTTCCCAAGTTTTCTATTAAGTGCGAGATAGAGGTCATTCCAGCATTTTTGAATTTCCTCATGAATTTTTATTCCCTTTTCAGTGGCACTTATGTTGGAGTTACGCCCGTTCGATTTACGTTTAATGTAACCCTTCAGCTCAAGTTTATCCGCGAGTCTGGTAACCGTTGAAGGAGCCAGGTGCATTCTTTGACCGAGCTCCATAGGAGTTATTTGCGGGCAGGAATATATCGTCATCATCAGAAAAGCATGGGATGGGGATAATCCAGATGGCATAAAAGCCTCTTCGGCCATCTCCGTGACAATCCTTGAAAGCTTTGTTGCGGTAAAGTACATACAGCCATCATAAATAGATTCACATTCCATAGGATTGCATGTACAAGCACTCTATTATATTGTCAAGACATTTTCATAAGCCGTTTCATTTCATTGGAAATCCGGATGTCAGAAAACTGTGATTCATCGATGAATCATTTTCACCTCACCAATCGACCCGTCTGAAAGAATCCATCCGGATTTATTCAGCGCTATGGTCCCTTCTACCTTCCGAACTTCTCCTCCACCCATTCAAAAAGCACCGCGTGCATGAGGCTCAGCGCGCCCAGCTGGCAGTGCTCGTGCCCGCCCTCCTGCTCGGTGAACACACGCGTGGTGACGCTGCGGGCGTTGACGAGCGCCTTCCTGAATTCTTCCACTTGCGTGACAGGGAAAAAGTGATCCTTCTCGCCCGCGAGGATGAGCACGTCGCCGCGAATTTTATCGGAGACATCCTTCAGGGAATACTTTGAAAAAATGGAAAGCAGGTCGACCGGGTCTTTCGCCCCCATCGTCCATTGCGCGTTCTGCACTCCCCAGCGTACACCCGGGGTGTTTTTCATCTTCAATTTTATCAGGCCGTTCACCAGGCCCGTCATGCCCATCCCGTACATCGAGCGTATGACCCACGGCACCTGCCGGAGCGCGGCCTCCTGGAAATCGTAACACACGTCGAATGCGACGACCCCGTCGATCCTCGCATCGAACGCGGCCGCGCGCGGAGCGAGGTACCCTCCCAGGCTTCCACCTACATATACGATTTTTGGAGGCTTCGGATACCGTGCAAGGAATGCGTCAAGAACCGCGCCGGTGGGTTTCTCCCATTCGTGCGTGAACTGCAGTCCCTGCTCGCGGATAATCGAACCCTGCCCCGGGCCTTCGAAGGTGAGGCATGAATACCCGCGATCGAGCGCCCCGCGTGCAAGCATGAAATAGAGCTCCTCGAGCGTGGAATCGTAGCCCCCGCACATGAGGATGAGCGGCTTTCCCACGGCGCGTGCGTCCCCCGGATAATAGATCGCCTTCAGGGTATTATTTCCATAGGGGACCGATACGACCGTATACCGCACACCGAGCGCGTCCAGTCCATCATAGAACGCCCTCCTGTTCCTGTCGAAGGACGCGAGCCTCCTGTCGTCGCCGGGACCCATGAAAAACTCAGCCGTTCGATAATAGCTGTGCGCGCGCAGCAGCCCGTAACCCTTGCTCGTCGCGTTACGATAACCGCGCGCCGCCTTTTCCACGCGCACGGCCGTCTTATCCCATTCCCGGAACCAGGCTTCGTCATCCCCCTCAGGAATGTTCTTGATCGTCGAAAGAATCTCCCCCGCCTCGCCCGCCCCGAAGGGAATGTCCCCCATGGCGCGCATTACCTGGAAATGGTACGGCTGGTCCGCATAGAAGCGCGACGTCCCCGTCCCTGCCGGCGCAAGCAGCATGTAAAGAAACACGATAACCGCCGCTACGCACGCTCCCCATAAAACCTTTTTCTTAAGAGTCATGATCCTCCTCCTTTTAGTTGATGGTGCGGCGCCCCGTGCGCCGCCTCGCTTCATGCGACTTAGTTTAGCAACTAAACACCGCGGTAAAAAAATTCACACCCCGGCCCGTTTTCTTCCCGCCCGGGGGTTTGTCGCGTCGAGCTGGAATTCGGTTTTTCCGAGCACCTTGTCCAACACTGCAAGTTCTTCGTCGGTCATGCCCTTGAATACACTCGCATACATTACGGCATGGTACTTCGCGTGACCCGCGTACACCGTTTTTCCCTTTGCCGTGAGACCCAGGGAAACCTCGTTCCCTCCCCCCCTCATTGTTTCGCCGCGCACATAGCCTTTCTTTGCGAGCCGGGACACCATCTGCGAGACAGCCCCCTTCGTCACGCCCAGCCCCTGGGCGACCGCGGTGACGTTTGCGCCCGGCTTACTCCCGATCGCCTCGATCATGTGGATCTCCCCCATACAAAGGAGCTCCCCCGTCCCGAAGTCCGTGGGGATACGGTCCCGGCTGTTGACCTTGTTGATGATCCTGAAAAAGCGCCCGATCGTTTCGGCGATTTTACCTTCGCGCGTGTTCATATGAACAATGTTTAGCTTCTAAACATATATGTCAAGAAACTTTCGTTTGTCCTGCACGGGCTTTACAATTTTATCCCGGCTGACGCATTAAGAGCTAATGCCTGGATGTTTTCAACGTGTTCGATTATTCCAACCGTCCGGCGTCTCTGCCCGCGCCTTGAGCACCAGTTCGGTCCTGTCTCCCTCGATCAGGCTATAGGCGATGAGGCGTCGTAATCCATCATGTAATATGATACGTCTTTATCTTTCTCCAGAGTGTGCTCCGGGATATTGACAGCTTTTCGGCCGCCTCTTTCCTGTTTCCCCTACAATTTTCCAGTGTCTCTGCAATTAGCCTCCGATCATCCTGTTCCCAAGATCTGAGATGTGCTATTTCAAATCGATCCAGAGAGGGCGCTTGATGAAGTGGTGTTAGAGCAGTTTGAATAGTCCCATTGGAGCTTTCCGGTAAAGTCCGGCTTGCGATAATCTGGAGCGGAAAGTCATTCGGTTTAATAATGGTATCGGCGCTCATCGCGATGGCGTACTCAATCGCATTTTCCAGTTCGCGGATATTGCCCGGCCACTGATGGCTCAACAGGAGCTGTCGGGCATCGGCTTCAAGCCGCTTACACGTTTTTTCGTCCTTCTTACAGTGCTTTTTTATGAAGTGATCGGCAAGATATAGAATATCCTCGCGGCGCTCCCTTAGGGGCGGAATGACAATGGGAATCACCGCGATACGGTAATACAGGTCCTCGCGGAAAAGTCCCCTGGAAATAAGATCCGTCAGGTTACGATTTGTGGCGGAAATAATGCGTACGTTTATCGGAAACGTGCGGTTGCCGCCAACCGGCCGTATTTCCTTTTCCTGAAGAGCCCTCAGGAGTTTTACCTGTAGTGCGACGTTAAGGTCCCCGACCTCGTCAAGAAACAGCGTTCCTCCATCGGCCTCCCTGAACAGGCCAATTCGAGAAGTCACCGCGCCCGTGAACGCTCCTTTCTCATGGCCGAAAAGCTCTGACTCCAGTAGGGCCTCCGGTATTGAGCCGCAGTTTACGGCAACAAACTTGCTTCCCTTTCGCTTGCTGCGGGTATGCATTGCCCGGGCGGCGAGCTCTTTCCCCACTCCCGTTTCACCTAAGATCAAAATGGATGAATCCACTTCGGCGCACCGCAGGATAAGATCGAACACTTTCCCCATTGCAGGGCTTACCCCAATCATTTCTGATTCGATCTCGCCCCGCTGCATCCTACGCTTGATTAGTCGAAGTTCGTTTTCCCGCTCTTCCAGCTTGATCTGGTCGGTTATTTCTTTGAGTATCTCTGCATAGGCTTTTACCCGCCCAAAATTGTCATGGATATTCTCTATTCGTCCCGCGAACTGGCGGTGCTCTCCGGAAATTTCAAAGTTAATGATCTTTTCAATAGTCGAATCAAGGTCAATGAGTGGCGTGATACGGTCCCCCCTGATTTCCTTTCCCATCGGGTTGCTCAGTAGAAGGTTTCCCTCATGATCGAAAATGGTAACACAGTCGCCAATGCCGAAAAGAATCGCTTCGATCATTTTCTTCTCGTTTCCCAGCGCTTCTTGACTTGCGGCCAGCGCGATATTTGTCCTCGTCAGCTCCTCCTGCATGCGTTTCTGTTCGCTGATGTCCGTTAATAAAACATTGGTTGAGTCAGGGGCTCCTCCCGCGTCCTTGTTCACCGACAGATTGATGAGAAACGGGGTGCGCCCTCCTTTGCTTGTGGGAAGTTCGAATTCGTATTGATAGTGTTGAAATCCTTTATGGAGGTATTCAAGATCAATAGTCCTCAAACGGTTAAAGTCTTCAGGAGTGAAGAACTCCCTGCAGTTATGTCCCACTAAATCTCTGCGTGTGCCGCCATACCATTCGATTATTTTTTCGTTTACCTCAAGTATGCCGAAATCCATGTCCAAATGGATAAAGCCAATGTTCAGCGTGTTCAACAGATTTATGATTTCGTTATCAAGTTTCAAGGGTATCCCTTTTAATTTTCTGTGTTTAAGTCAAATATATCACTTATTATGTTTCAACAATGTTGCAATTATGTTGAATCATTAGCTATTATTGCTTGAATTGTCAAGTCCCTATTTACTTTATTCTCTCACCTTGGACTATTCCCATTAACTACAATGAGAATTGTTGGCTGTTTAATCACTTAATTCGAACAATAATTGTGCAATGATTCAAATTGGCACGATTATTGCCTCTGTATGTTTATTAATGCATTATGGGGGGTAATCATGCAAGTTCAATCTTCACTACATGATCGAGTACGCGGATACGCTAATCTTCTGACGAGCTCATCACGATTTCTCACCGGGAAACTGCTTCATAAACAGCAGATGATTCTTAGCGGCTTTCTCGGATACATCGCGTCAATGTTTAACACGAATTCCGCTCTGCGGTGTGAGATGATGGGGACCCGGGGATGGATAAACCTTTCCATCGGAATGAAAGCTGATGATGATTCCGCGAAAGGAGCCATCATTTTCAATGACGGGAAAGTCCGCGTTCTTGACGACATACCGGATAATGTCGATTGCACCCTTATTTTTTCCACCCCAAAGGATCTTATTGAACAAATGGACGCGAGCCCTGATGAGGCATACCGGATGATTCTCACAGGCAGAGTGAGGACAGAAGGAAACCTCATGCTTGTCGGGTTGTTTAATTACTACGTGAATCTGGTTATCGGGAAGGACCAGCAGAAATCAGTGGACAGGCAGATCAATAAACACAGGGAAGCGAATAAAATCGCGGGGATGGACGTTAAAGACTCGACTCTTTGCAGAAATGAGCGATCCGTCAGAAGAATTTCACGTATCCGCGGGAGCAGGGTGGATCCCGGGGTCCTTCATCTCGAAGATCCGCACCTGGCTGATTACGGGCTTGAGGATTTCCCGCGGCTCGAACGTTTTCGCACCGAGTATTTTAACAGGAAAAAAGAAGCGGTGGTCTGCCATGAGTACGGAAAACTCATTACCGACTTCCACCTTAAACACGGTTATGAAGTTGATAATAATGGCAAACCCTGGGACCCGAATCTCCGTAAGGCGAAGAGCCTGAAATATATTCTCGAAAGAAGAAAGCCTATCATCAGAGAAGGTGATCTTCTCGCCGGAACATTCACCACGGACCCCGTATCCGGCTGTATCTGCCATCCATTTTCCGTGGGGCTTTATAGTTGGGGGGAACTCAGATCCTTCGCAAACCGCGAACTCATGCCGTATGACATCAGCGAAGAAACCATCCGGATTTTACACAGGCACGTGTTCCCATTCTGGGCGCGAAAGAACATTCACGAATTATGGCGAAAGGAGACAGGTAATGCGCTGCCTGTCCGCGTCCATGACAGGTTTTTTTCCATTTATTACTGGAAGACCGTATCGATGTCGGAAATCACGCCTGGGCACGATAAAATTTTGAAACACGGCACACGCGGATTGATAAAGATGATCAAGGATGAATTGAAAAGCGATCATGACGCGGATGATGAAAAGAAAAATACTTTGAATGCGATGATTATCAGCCTTGAGGCGGCTAATATATACGCTCGTAACCTCGCCGGTCAGGCGGCGCAGGAGGCCATGGCAGAACAAAAGCCTCAAAGAAAGGCCGAGCTTGAGCACATGGAAAAAATACTTTTAAAAGTGCCGGAAAATCCCGCCGCGACCATGGATGAGGCGGTTCAGTCGCTTGCTATCATGCATCTCTGTCTCGATATGGAGAACTCCGATGACGGCCCGATGTTCGGCAGGCTCGACCAAATGCTGCAGCCTTACTTCATATCCGATATCGAAAAGCTCATGACGGGTAAGGAAAGGGAGGAGTACATAAAACACGTCATCGATCTTTTAGGATGCCTGTTTATGAAGGAAGCCAGCCACCAGCTTCTCATACCCGATATCGGCAACTGGCAGAACTCAGGATCTGCTCCCAATGTGACCATCACGCTTGGTGGCGTCACCGCCGAAGGCGAAGACGCCGTTAACGACATGACCTATGTCATTCTTAAGGTAACCGAGCTTCTTGGATTGAACGATCCCAACATGCATGTCCGGTATAAGCACGATAAGAACAGCGTACATTTTTTAAAGCGCGCGTGCGACGTGAACTATATCACCGGCGCGACGCCGTGCATTCATGGAGATGATGCTGTTATCACTGCGCTGGTAAATCATGGCTGGCGGCTTGAAGATGTAAGGGACTGGGTGGCAAACGGATGTGTGGAACCATCTATACCCGGAAAGCATTCAAGTGCAACCTCAAGCCTTGAAATCAATCTCGTTGCACCGCTCGAAATGGCAATGAACAACGGAAAACATCCTCTCATGAATTGGGATATTGGGCCAAAAACAGGCAGGATTGAAAACGGAGATTTCAGCACCTTTGAACAATTTTGGGACGCCTTTGCTGAACAATGCAGGTTTCTACTTGATCTGTCCGTTATCGGAAACAACCAGCTCGGTGAAGTGTATCAGAAACATCAACCGGCACCACTTCTATCGGTTCTGGTTGATAACTGCATTCAAAAAGGCAGAGGCGTCACCAGGGGAGGTGCACAATACAACTCAACCGGCGTTTCCATGATCGGACTTGCGGATGTTGTAGATTCTCTCATGTCAATTAAAAAGCTGGTTTTCGATGAAACTTCCGTTTCTTTTAAGGAATTGAAAGAGGCAATTGATGATAATTTTAACTCTAATCGGAAATTGCACGCGATTGTGAAATCAAGAGTCCCGCGGTTTGGTTCAGGTAGTGATGAGGCCGTAGAGATGGCCAACCGGGTTACCGGATTCGTGCACAATTACTACAACAGTCAAAGGAATTATCGAGGCGGAATTTACACCAGCGGATGGTGGTCTATGGCGAACCATGCGGTATACGGCCGCGTTACCGGAGCGCTCCCCTCCGGAAGGCTCGCCGGCGAGCCCTTTACCCCGGGGCTTACGCCGCATCCGAGCGCTTCGGTCAACCTGCTGGACAACCTGCGCGATGTGGCGCGGTTGGACCCCAGGAACCTGGACAACAATATAGCCTTCAACGTAAAGCTTGTTCCCGGATCTTCGGACACTCACGAGCAGATAGTCGATACCATGTCGCATTACGCGAAGGCGTATTTCGATATGGGGGGCATGCAGACGCAGTTCAACGTGGTCACGACGGATACGCTGAAAGACGCACTGGCAAATCCCGAATTATATCAGGATCTCATGGTGAGAATCTCGGGGTATGTGGCCTATTTCACCAAGCTCCAGCGTGATCTCCAGCTTGAAGTCATCCGTCGGGCCGAATACAGGATATAAGCATTATGAGAACTCCGCTGATCATCGACATCAAGGGAAATTCACTGGACGACGGACCGGGTATCCGGTCTGTTGTCTTCTTCAAGGGGTGCCCCCTCTCCTGTGCGTGGTGTCACAATCCGGAGAGCAAACGTCCCTTTGGCGAGATATCTTTTGATCGGCAGAAATGCATCGCCTGCGATAGCTGCATCGAGAAGTGCCCATCCGGCGCTCTTTCCCGGGATAACCCCTTTTTTGTCGACAGGAACAGATGTACGCGCTGCTTCGCCTGTGTTGGGGAGTGCCCGGCCGTCGCACTCAGCCGGATTGGAAGCGAAATGTCGCGGGAGGAGATAATCGAAAAAGTGCTCAAAGACAAGCCGTTTTTAGATTCATCGGGAGGAGGAGTTACGTTCTCAGGGGGGGAGCCCACGTTGCACATGGATTTTCTCTCGGGGCTTGCCATGGCATTGAAAAATTCCGGCGTTCATACGCTTATAGAAACATGCGGTTATTTTAATTTCGATGAGTTCAGGGAAGCCGTTCTCCCTCATATTAACATGATATACATGGACATCAAGCTCTTTAACCCGAAGCAGCATAAGCGCTACTGCGGCGTCGACAACGCGGTCATCCTGGAAAATTTCATTAGGCTCCATGAGCTTTCCATCCAGGGCGGCTTCGAGATAGTACCACGAACGCCCCTCATTCCCGGCATTACGGATACGGAGGAGAACCTCGCTGCAATCGCTCGTTTCCTCAAGTCCTATCAGGTAAAGGAAATCCGGCTACTGCCTAATAATCCCACCTGGCATGAGAAATGTTTTTCCCTCGGGATTTCCGATAGATTTATGGAAGATAGTCCCTTGCGAGAATGGTTGCCGCCCGCAGTCGTGGAAGCATGTAAATGCATATTTAAGTGTTTGAACAACTCATATGAGACAAGGAGTTAATAATGAAATCGGCTAAAAAAGGTGAGTATACGTTGTTAAAGGACGGAATCATTATCGATGGTCTCGGAAACAGGGGAGTGAGGGGGAGCGTGCTCGTAAACGGACCATCAATCGAAAAGGTAATTTATGGAATAACCAACGACAAAGGGCGCGTGATCGACTGCAGCGGGCTTGCCATTGCGCCGGGATTCATTGACTGCCATTCCCATCTTGACTGGTTCGTGGCAATGAAAAACGGAGAGCGTTTCACCAGCCCTTTCATTGAACAGGGAATCACTTCTTTTGTGGGCGGCAACTGCGGTTTTTCACCTGCGGCCCTTAACAAAGAAATGAGCACCTCGAACGAAAAGGCCGTGGTCGACAACCTCTTCAAGGAAGGCTTCAGGGGGATCGATAGACTTCCGTGGCGATCGATGGCGGAGTTTTTTCAATCGCTTTCGAGCGCGGGGATATCCCACAATCTTGCCATGTTCGCCGGCCATGGCAGCATACGCGCGTCTATAAAGGGTCTGGATCCTTCTCCTCTCTCATCAGATGAAAAAAAAATGATGCTGTCTCTTATGGAAGCAGCGATGGACGAGGGAGCGAAGGGCGTCTCTCTCGGACTTCAATACGAGCCGGGGCAGTTTGCACCCAGTGATGAACTGGAGAATGTTGCGAAGCTTGTGAAAAAGCACGACAAGATGCTGGCAGTGCATAGCCGTGCATACTCAGCCGTGTCCGCAGCGTATCCCTTGATACCGTTCGGAACGCCTCATAATCTCATCGCACTGAAGGAGATTCTCAGGCTGGCACGGCGCACGGGAGTCCGCTTGCAGTTATCCCACCTTATTTTCGTGGGCACGAAGACATGGTCCTCCTGCGACGACGCCCTGGAAATGATAGACCGTGCAATAGACGACGGCATCGATGTGCAATTCGATACCTTTGCATATAGCCATGGTGCGCCATTAATCAATAGCTTCATGCCGTCGTGGTTTATTTCGAACACGGAAAAAAACTATCGTAGCCGGAAGGCTTTGATGCGCCTCAAGTTCGAGCTGAAAATACTCAAGACGATATTGGGCATCGGCTTCGAGGACATGCAGGTGATCCGCTCGAATAACGAGGACCTGGATCGCTTCAACGGCATGTTCATGAACGACATCGCCCGCGAACGGGGCATGAGCGAGATCGATAACTTTATTGACTTTTCGGAAAAAAGCGGCGGCAGGGCCGCCATGATTGTCCACAAATACAGCACGCATGAGATAATAAAGAAGCTGATGAAACACCGAGCCTCGCTTTTTATGACAGATGCTTGGGTAGAACCGGCCGAGCATCAGAACTCGGCCGCATATGGGTGCTTTCCCCGCTTTCTGCAGATTGCCAGGGAGGAAAAATGCATCTCCATTGAAGAGGCGGTTTGCAAAATGACCGGCGCTGCGGCCAAACGCATGCGGTTGCATGACAGGGGCGTACTTCAGGAAAAAAAGGCCGCAGACATCGTGGTGTTCGATCCGTCAAAAATCAGGGACAACAACACCAGAGAACGCGGCAACGTGAAGCCGACAGGCATTGAAGCGGTATTTATGAACGGCATACAGGTCCTGAAAAACGGAATTTTGGATGGTCCCGGTCGAGGAGGAACAATATTGAAATAATGATGCATTCGTACTATGTTTGCTCCATTTTATATCGGGACGGAAATTGACTGGTACTTGCGAGTCTCGGAGTACGAAGATACAAAATAAAAGGATATGATGGAATATATGAAAAAGGCATACATGGGAAAAATACTGAACGTTGATCTAACTAATGGTTCAATCGACGAAGAAATTATTCCGGACGAGGTGTACCGTAGCGTAACCTCCGGGATCGGTCTCGCAGCGTGGTTACTCTACCGGCGCATTCCCGCGGGGGCGGACCCTCTGGGACCGGACAATATACTGGCGTTCATGTCGGGTATGCTCACCGGGACGGGCACATGGTTCAGCGGCCGATGGATGGTCGCGGGAAAATCCCCGCTCACGGGAGGATGGGGCGACGCCAACTGCGGCGGCACCTTCTCCCCCGCGATCAAGCGCTGCGGTTATGACGGGATTCTTATACGCGGCATCTCGCCCGGTCCGGTCTATCTGACCGTCATTGACGGTAAGGCGGAGCTCAGGGACGCGTCCCACCTTTGGGGAGCTGACGCCATCGAAGCTGAAAAGAAAATTACGGCGGAATTGGCCGTTCCGGGTGTTCGCGTCGCCGTTATCGGCCCGGCGGCCGAAAAGAAATCGCTCATCACCGGCATATCGAACGATCGTGGGCGATATGCTGCCCGTTCCGGTCTCGGGGCGGTCATGGGATCGAAGAACCTCAAGGCGGTCGCCGTGGCCGGGAAAATGAAGATCGAAGTACATGACCCTGAGCGCGTAAAGGACCTGAACACCAGGTTTTTGAAATGGCTCAAGAGCGGCCCCAATATCATTTCATCCGGAGGGCTGAGTTTCATGGGGAGATTCATGCGGGTGTCGCCGATCGCCATGGCGCAGAGCGGCGATCTCATTAAGATGGCCATGGGGCGCTTTGGTACCATCTCCGCCAACGTACTCTCCTCCGAAAACGGAGACTCGCCGGTCATGAACTGGAGAGGGGCCGGGTTTCGGGACTTCCCCATTGCCACTCACGCAAATATGCTTAATCCGCAGCGAATCATCGACCACCAGGTGAAGAAATACCATTGCTACAATTGCCCGCTGGGGTGCGGCAGCATCCTGCGCGTGGATGAAGCAGGACTTCCCGAGACCCACAAGCCCGAATACGAAACCTGCTGCGCTTTCGGCGCGCTCCAGCTGAACAGCGACATGAACGCCATTTATCGGCTGAACGAATTTTGCAATCGGGTGGGCTTCGATACTATCTCCGCCGGCGGCACGATAGCCTTTGCGATGGAATGCTACGAGCACGGCATTCTCACGAAGGCGGATACGGAGGGGTTAGATCTCACGTGGGGCAACGCCGGGGCGGCGCTCGCCCTTCTCGAGAAGATGGCGCGGCGTGAAGGGATCGGCGACGTGCTGGCGGACGGGGCACGGAAGGCGGCGGAGCGCATCGGCAGGGGAAGCGAACGTTTCGCGATTCATTCGGGCGGACAGGAACTGCCCATGCACGATACCCGGTTTGACCCGGGTTTCGCGGTGTCCTATTCGCTGGAACCCACGCCGGGCAGGCATACGAATCACGGCTATCAATGGATAGAAATGTTCGCGCTTCACCGCATATTTAAAAAGCTCCCGAAGACGCCCACGCTCTTCACAGTGAAAAGCAAGTACAGAAATACAAAAGACAAGGACGTGCTTCTGGCCGCGGGAAGCAGCTATATGCAGTTCATCAACGGTGCAGGCATATGTCTCTTCGGCGTACAGATGGGGGGAAAACTGGACATCCCCGCGTACGCGAACGCCGCGACCGGGTGGTCGTTTTCTCCCGAGGAGTACCTCTCGATCGGGGAACGCATCCAGAACATACGTCAGGCGTTCAACGTAAAGCACGGGATCGTTCCGCGTCGGGATTTCGCCCTGCCCGCCCGAGCCGCCGGGAATCCGCCACTGGACGCGGGTCCCATGAAGGGAATCACGCTCGACGTCGGGACGCTCCAGGACGGATTTCTCCGTGAAATGGGCTGGGATAGGGAAACCGGCGCTCCCAGCGGGAGGAAACTCCGCGAGCTGGGGCTTCATGAGATCGCCGACGAGATCGGTTCGCGATGAATCTTCGGCACAAGGACCCGCCCGCTGAAATCGAGGTCGAGATGAAGATCATCGGCTTTATCGCGGGAGAATACGTGAGCGTCGTGACAAGGGTTACAATGGCCGAGGGCGACAGCCCCGCCGCCCTGTTGTGCTCGTCACGCGACGCGGGGATTATCTCCCCTTCGCTGTATACGCAGATACATCATAATAGAAAATGGTTCGTCATGCAGCGTAACGGCGAAGTGCTTCCCCCCAAAGATTTTACAAGGGCGAAGCTTACCCAAAGCGATAGCGTACTTTTCTTTTCGATCGTCACTGGAGGGTGAAGGGAGTAGTGAATGAATACGCGGGATATGTTTCGATGGGAAAATGGGACAACTTCGTAATACTCGTCGCCGCCTAAATCATTAGCGTTGTTTTAAAGGGAGGGCGTATGTTCGCGCGGGTTACCGGTTACATTCTTGGCGCATATAAAGATCAGGGATATATCATGCGGCAGAAATCCAGAATAATTCTGAATATCTGTATTGTCCTTTTCATCATAGGACTTGTTTTCATGGTGACATTGCCTGTCGCTGGTCTATTGACCCCGGGGAGCTACATACCTCACATCATTATTATTTTCATAATCAGTATTATTATTGCAGTCAAGTTTCTTAAATCTGGCAGGTTCAGCGTCGCGGCGCATATGATCCAGATCATTTCGCTGCTCGCCGTATGGATGACGATGTTTTTCGATGATAGCAAAAATACGATAGCTGTTCTGGATACCATCGTGCTCATACCGGGTCTCATGGCTCTGACGCCTATAGTAACGACCAGAAAAAAATCGGCCATTCTCCTCTACACTGCGGCTAACCTGTTCATATTCGTTTTATTCCTCCTTTTAAAATCGGACGGGTTTAATCTGGGCGAGGCTGCCTTTGTCGATTACCTGATGGATTCCGGTATCGGTATAGTTTTCGTCGGAATCATGTGTTTCCATATATTCAGGATCAACAGGATCGCCCTCGATCGATCCGAGGATGAGGCAAGGAAAAACGAGTCGCAGTATATCGTCATCAAGGGCCTGTATGACTCTATCAAGAAAGTGTCGGGAAAGTTGACCGGTCACTCAAACGAGCTTTTCAGGGAATCGGAAACCTATTCGCTCCAATCCCAGAGCCAGGTGTCGGCCGTTGAGGAGATAGCCGCCACCGTAGAGGAGATCTCCAGCGGCATGGATTTGGCTACGGACAACGTTACGAACCAGTACGACAGCATGCGGTCCCTCATGGAAGACATAAATGCATTGTCGGGATCGATCGAGCGAGTGGCAAACCGAATACAGAGCACTCGTTCCATGGCGGTCGAGGTTTCCGAAGTGGCGAGCCGCGGCGGAGAAATCCTCGATTCCCTGAGCAGCAGCTTCACCATGGTCAAGGAAAGCTCACGCAAGATGACCGGTATTGTTGGGATGATTGTCGATATTTCGGACAAGACGCATCTTCTTTCGTTGAATGCGGCAATCGAGGCGGCCCGCGCGGGCGGGGCAGGTCGCGGTTTTGCGGTGGTTGCGGACGAAATATCCAAGCTGGCCGACCAGACCGCCACGAGTATCAAAGAAATTGAAGGGCTTATAAAAGCCAATGTAGAGGAGATCAACTACGGCATGGTCAACATTGAGACCACGGTGACCACGATCATGCGAATCATCCAGGGAGTGAATACCATCAGCGCGGGCATAGACGATGTGTCGAGCGCAATGGAGGACCAGAAAAAGATCAACCACACAGTCAACGTCAAGGCCGGCTCGGTCATGTTAAAGACAGATGAGATACAGCTTTCAATGCAGGATCAGAAAACGTTTATGAACGAAATTGTGAAGTCCATCACAAGCCTGAATGAGATAACGCAGGTTTACTCCGAGGGAGGCAGGACGCTGTCAGTAAAATCTCACGATCTGGACTCCATGGTGCGCGAGTTGCACGAGACGACCCAGATCGTCGAAGAATAATTAATCCCCCCAAAGCCTCCCCCGGAAAAAGCAGGGGGGCTTTCGGTGATGTGGCATGTACCTCTTCTACAGCCCTTCCCTTGAGGCCGGAGACGATGCTCACGAAGTGGTCTCCCGTGTCATAACCGGGAGTGGGCAGCCAGTTTATGTGATTGGATGGATTTTATTTACGGATGTTAAGCGAGCGGAAGATCATCCAGTTCGCCCGTCGTGTCTTCATGTTCGGGGTTTCATATGAGAACACTTCCTCGCTTGATTGCTTTTCACTGGTAAAAGCGTTCTTGTGTGCGTTATCATCCACTGCCTGAAGGACTTCCTCAAGAGTTGAACAACCAGTAAAAGCTGCCCCAAGCATAAAGAAAATTGATACTGCAATTATTCGTGTTTGCATCATTTATCCCTTCTTCACCTTGCGCCGGTCCAGGGGCACGCCCTCGTAGGCCGCCTCGAGCACAAACATGAAGTCCTTGAAGTCCAGGTCCTCCGGGTTGTAGAACTGCGAGGCGTCCCCCGTGGCCTTCTCCGCGATGAGCGGAAGCTTATCCTTCGTGACCATCTGCTTCCCGTCGCGGTCGAAGACCTCCTTGAGACTGCGGGCGTGACGCTTGTTCGTCGCGTCGTGCAGGTCCTGGTTGAGCCGGCGGATTATCGCCACGGCCTTTTCCGCGCGCTCGCGCCGCGGCGTCGCCTGGTACACGCGCGCCCCGGCGAGCGGGTAGAGTAACTCAGCGGTGAGGTGACCGTTGCGGTGCATGTTGTACTCGAGCCCGTAGGGAAGGTAGATGCTCATGCACACGCCGTGCGGCACGTGGCAGGCCCCGCCGGTCGCGTGGCCTATCGCGTGCACCATGCCCACCATCGAGTTCGAAAACGCGATTCCCCCGAGCGCCGATGCGTTCGCGAGCGCGAGCCTTCCCTCCATGTCGCCGGGGTTTTTGATCACGTTCAGCACGTTCTGGCTGATAAGCTGGATGGCGATGAGCGCCGCCGAGTCCGAGAGCGGGTTCTTCGCGAGGCAGGTATACGCCTCGATCGCGTGCGTCATCGCGTCCATCGCGGTGAACGCCGTGATCGCGGGCGGGAGCGTCTTCGTCATGCGCGGATCGAGTATCGCGATATCGGGAAGCAGGAAGTACGATACGAAGGGGAGCTTGAGGTTGCGCTCGTAGTCCGCGATCACGGCGACGAGCGTCATCTCGGAACCGGTGCCCGACGTCGTGGGAACCGCGATCATCGGCTTGAGCTTGCGCTTAACGGCGCCGGCTCCCGCGTAGTGCATGAGGTCGTCCCCGCCCAGGGAAACCAGGATGTTCGTTCCCTTGGCCGTGTCGAGCACCGAGCCGCCCCCGACCGCGATCAGGGCGTCGCAGCCCTTGTCGCGGTAGAGCTTCGCGAGGGTATGCACCACCTTGATGTCGGAATCGGGCGGGACGCTGTCGTAGACCGCGCCCACCTTAACCCTGGAGCCCTTCATCGCGCCGTTCAGCACCTTGATGAGGCCGGCACCCTGGACCCCCTTGTCGGTGATGATCATGGGCTTTTTCGCCCCCAGCGTCTCGAGCGCCCCGGGGATTTTCTCCAGGGCGCTGTGCCCCGAAATCGTTTTCACGCGGCAGCAGAATTCATAATATCCGGGTAAATGCATGGAATTATCTCCTTGTGGTCGTTTTCATTGACGCGCGCACTTCGCCTCAGCCCGTCGTCAGGCGGACATAGACGAGCAGGCGACTCGTCCACTTGCGCAGGGGCGACATCTGCGACCACTTGGGATAACGCTTCACGCCCAGCTTCGCCACGATCTTCGGAAGCAGGAGCACCTCGAGAAGGTCCATTATTCTTAAAACACCGCACGCCACCGGAAGGTCGCCGTCCACCTCGATCCGGTCGCGGGCGGTCGCCGTGCAGGACGACTCCTGGAAGGTGAACATCTTGATGCCCGCCTCCAGGTGCTTGATCCCCATGTAGAGCGTGATCTTCTTCCCAGCCGGGTTCCATCCGTAATACCTGATGCGCCCCTTCTCGTCCTTGCCTACGATCATGTGCGGGCCGTTCGGCATCACGTAGAAATCCAGCATGAAATCCTTCGGCATCGCGTCGAATTCCGCCTTCGCGCCCTTGTCCACGCGGGAGGCCGCTTGGAAGGCCCTTCCGAACACGAGCATGATGATCCAGACGTAAATTTTCTTTACGAGCTTCTTCCCCGGCTTCATCTCGGGGTAATCGTTATACGATATCATTGCGGGAACCCCTCCTGTCCTGTCGACGCCGCGCTGCAGGCGCGATCGAGTATCGCGGTACAGCTTTTCAGGTCCACGCGGCCGTCGCCGCGCGCGGCGGCGAGCTCTGCCGCCGCCTTGAGCTTGTACGGGGGAATGCGTAAATCCGCGAGGGTTCGCGGAAGGCTTTCCTTCATCCCCCGAAGTAGTCCCTTGAGCAGCGCAATCGACTTTAGTGCGCGCTCCTTCTCGGGCGTTGCGCAGTACTCGTCGATACCCGCCATCGCGAGCAGGAGTTCCTCGCGAACATCCTCCTTCATGACGCCGGTCTTATAATCAAGATAACAGGGCAGCAGTATTCCCATGGCGATCCCGGCGGGAACGCCGGTCTCGTCCGCGAGCGCCGTGGCGAGAAGGTGCACGATGCCCGCGGGGGCGTTCGAAAAGACCACGCCCGCCATCGCGAACGCGTTTGCGAGGGCGACGCATCCCTTCGTTCCCGGGGACCGCGGAAGCCTTCTCATGTGCTCGTAGAGGAACTGGATGGCCGCGTGCGCGTACATGTCCGTCATGGGATTGTTGTGCGGAAATGCGGCGGCCTCCACACAGTGCGCGAATGCGGCCAGGGACGCCCCGGCGATCGCTTCGGGGGAAGCCGATTTCACCATCCGCGCATCGATGCACACCAGGTCGGGAAAGAGGAAATCCGATACGAAAGTCCTCCCCTCGATCGTTGCGCGGTTGGCCGCCTCGAGGCCCGTCGCGCCGCATGCGGGAACAACGACCGACGGTTTCAGCCGTTTCGAAAGCAGGTTCTCCCCTTCAAATTCCATGATAGAATCGACGCCCGTGGTGACGAGCATGTTCACGCCCTTCGCGATATCGACCGCGGGCCCGTCCCCCAGCGCCACAAGCGAATCGCAGCCCCGGTCACGGAAGAGCGCGCCGAGGTCCCCGATAACGGCGACGCTCGCATAGGGGGGCGCATCGTCGAAGAGCGCGCCCACGGTCATGTTCGAATCGGCGAGCGCGGAGAGAAACTTCTTCGCAAGCCCCTTCTTCGCGATGCCCGGCTCCGCGATCACAAGCGGCCTTCCGGCGTCGAAACCCGCGAGCTCGTAGGGTATGTGCTCCATCGCGCGCGCGCCCGAGATGAACTTGGTGTGTCCCAGGAACTTGTAAATATCTGCGCCCCCCCCGGTCGTTGCCCCGGCTCTTGTCCTTCTCATTTAATGAGCGCCTCCTGTTTCTTCTCGATCCCCAGGCGCCTGAGCGTACGGTCCGTAGGAATGCCGTTTTTGTCGTAGCCGCGCGTCTTGTAGTACCTCTTGAGCATCTTTTCCAGCGGCACCGTACGGCCGCGGGGATCGCACTTCCTTCCCTCGTGCAGGAAACGCCCGGGCAGGGTGTCGTCCTTTTTCGATATTCCCTCGCGCGTGTTCATGTAGCGCTCCAGAACGTGTATCCGCTCCCCGCACTTCTTGAAGCCCTGCTGTCCCTTCCTGATTCCCGTGATGGAGGACCAGAGCGCCGGCCACACGCGGATATCCATGACCGCCAGCGCGATGGGCGTGAGGTTCTGCGTCATGAGCTTGAGCGCGGGGACGGGCGTGTACTTGATGAGCGGGGGCTCCAGGAACACCGCGAAGGCGGTGAAGTGGCAGATATGCAGCGAGTTCATCGCCGAATACGCGTTCTCGAAAAATTTCACCATGGTCGCCTTCCCCCGCGCCGCCTTGGGGCTGGCCATGCCGAAAAACGCCTCGATCGTAAACAGCGAGGTCGAGAGGTGGCACGCGCCGCGGTTGGCGACCGCGTACGAAAGGCCGTGACCAAACGCCCCGCGCGGATCGTACGCCGCCATCTCCATGCCCTTCACGTGGATGGCGAATTCCTTTCCCCCGTATTTTTCCGAAAGCCAGCGCGAACCCATTGCAAGCTCCTTTCCCGCGCCGCGCATGCGCGCGATTTCGTTGAGCGCCTCGGCAACGCCCGCGGGATTCCCGAACTTGAGGCTCGACGTGTACAGGCCCTTCTCGGCGGCCTCCATGACCCACGCGATCGTCCCACCGGCCGATATCGTGTCCATTCCCATGAGACTGCAAATGTCGTTCCACTCGGCGATCTGCACGGGATCGAATATTTCGAGGTTCGATCCCATGAGGCCGATCGTTTCGTATTCCGGTATCGGGCGCTCCTTCCCGCCAATCGTGCCCTTGTGCCCGCAGAGAATGGAACAGGGCTTGCAGGTGTTGTACTTGTAGGCGAAGCGCTCGTCCATGGTCTCGCCCGAAATCTTGTGCGCCTCGCCGTGCGCGCCCAGCGTGAAATTCCGCACGGGCAGGAGTCCCGCCGCGTTGCACAGGTTCACGTTCGCGTTGGTCCCAAAGCTACGGTAGGAGCCCGCGGTTACCTTGTTCGCGTTGATCTGCCTGTTGAGCTTCTTCCTGGCCTTTTCGAACTTCGCCGGGTTTTTCGGCACGACCTTGAACTCGCCGCCCTTCGCGACGACCGCCTTCAGATTCTTGGAGCCCATGACCGCGCCTATGCCGCCGCGCCCCAGGAAGCGGTGCCCCGAACAGACGTTGGCGTAGCGCACAAGATTTTCCCCCGCCGGCCCTATCACGACGCTGCCCGTTCCGTCCGCCTTCACGGCTTCCTGCGCCGCGTGCGTGTCCGTTCCCCACAGCTTCGCGGCGTCCTTGAAATGGGCGCCTTTGGAATCGATCACGAGATAGACCGGTTTCGCGGACATGCCCTTCACGATGAGCCCGTCCCAGCCGCTCGACTTGAGCGCCATCCCGAACGGCCCCCCGCACGACGCCGTCACCATGACGCCGGTGAGCGGGGACTTGGTCACCGCCTCGAACCTTCCCGAGCAGGGAGCCCCCGTTCCCATGAGCACCCCCGTCATGAACGCGATCATGTTGTCGCCGCCCAGCGGATCGATTCCCGCGGGCATCCTGTCGTACAGGAGCTTGAGTCCCAGGCCCTTGCCGCCCAGGTACATCTCCCGGTCCCCGGTGGAAATCTCCGATACCTGGAATTTTCCCGCCGTGAGGTCCACCTCCAGAAGCCTGTTGCTCGTTCCCGTGATCTCCTGCATATTCTTCACCCCTGTTTTTTATGTACCGATATTAACGGCCGGCGGAACGTGCTTCCGCCCCGCCCTTGAATTCCCTGCCGGTGTCAGCCCCCGCCCGACGGCTTGAGGCAGCTCACCTCGTCCCGGTCTTTCAAAACCCGCCAGGCGCTGATACGCTCGCCCCCGCGGAAATAACTATAGCGTGCGAGCCGCCGCAGTCCCGCGCGCCGGAGCACCGTCCTTAACCTGGTTCCCGCGCGCACGGTGAGCACGACTCCCTTCGCCGAATCGTATCCCTCGAGACCAAGCTCGCGGGCAATTCCGGAATAGTACTTTATCGTAATGTTGATTTCCCGTCTCATGCACTCCCCGGGGTCGAAGGATTTTATCCGCGCATACTCCGCAGCGACAGACGGCAGCGAAGCACATTTCTTCTATACTATAGCACTAATGTCAACGCTGAATCGGGGAACGGTCTTACTGCGCAGTTCCGGATTATAAACTGGCACTTCCGTTGGGGGAAATGACATGCAGGTTGTACTGTCAGGCGCTGCCATTAAATACGGGTGTATCGGAACACATACTTTATCAAAAATATAACCGGGTGAGTACTATCCCCCGCCCAGGAGTGTCGCCAGGATGACCTCGTCTCCGTCCTTCAGCTTCTCCCCCAGGGAGATGCTCTTGCCGTTGACGAACGAAACCATCTTCAGCTTTTTCGGAATCTTCAGATCATGAATGAGCCTCTCGGAGGTCAGGCCTTCCACCGCCTCCAGTTCCTGGGCGGTCACGAACTGCCTGATAACCCCGACAGGCTTCACCCTGATCCTCATGCGCGCATCCCTACCAGACCCCGGCTGCCTCTTCGTTCAGTCCATATTCCTCGAGCGCCGACCTGGAGGGTATTCCCTTCTCAGGGTCCATATCCATGAGCGCGTAGAATTTCTCCTTCATGCCCGTGAAATTCATCTCTATCCCTTCGGGCTCTCCGTCCCGCGCGGGTTCGAGCATCCTGGGCGTCAATGCGTCGTCCGCGGCCGTGAGCCCGAACTTGAAGTTCAGGAGCCTTTTCAGGTAATAAATCCTGCGCCCCGCCGACATCATATCCGCAATTTCCCAATTGTAGCCCGGTACGAGGTTAAAGAGGTCTAGCCAGTCACCGATCGACATCTCCCTGTCCGCGAACTGGCAGAAGCACGCGCTGTTTTCCAGCGCCCCCATCGCGATCGATATAACCGCGGACTCCGGCTTGTTTTCATCGGTCTTGGGTTCCAGGTTGAACTCGAAGCCGATCTCGGGCCAGTAACAGGCCCCCATCTCCACGAAGAGCATGGGATCTGCCACGTGGCACGCCCCGCGCGCGCCCACGGCGTAGGTAAGCGCCATCCCGTGCCCGCCCCCTCGGGGATCATGCATGGGCGCCTCCATGCCCTTGCTCTGCGTCGTATAATCGATGGAGCCCTTGCCCGTTTTCTCCGCCGCCGCCACGCTTCCCTCGGCAAGAAGCGCGCCGAGTTTTCCCTCCCTTTTCGCCAGGGCCGGAAGCACCTTGTCGATAACGGTCGCAAGGTCGCCCCATTTCAGTTCGATCCCGTCGCAGTCATCCTTTGTCAGGTCACCCTTCTCGAACGCTTCCATCGCCCACGCGATCGTCACACCCGAGGAGATGGTGTCCATTCCCAGGTCGTTGCACACCCTGTTCGCCTTGCACGTGGCCGCGAGGTCCATGGAGCCCATGAGCGCGCCGTATGCAACGATCGTTTCATACTCGGGTCCGGGTCCCTCGTCGACCGCGTACGGTCCTTCCTTCACCTCGACGACGCGCTTACACGCGATCGCGCAGAACGCGCACGCCCCATGCTTCGTCAGGTACTTCTCGGAAAGCGTGGGGCCGCCCAGGGCGTCTCCCATCTCCTCCCAGAAGTTCGAGGTCCAGTTTTTGATCGGCACATCGCCTGCATACATTCCCCCCTCGAGGTTGGCGGCGGTGCCGTTCTCGCCCAGCACGCTCGCCGCGAGGGCCTCCTTCAACTTCGGGTTGAGCTCCTTCCGGAGCGCTTCGTATTTTTCCGGGTCGGCGATGCTCATCTCCTTCTTCGAGGCCTTAAGCACGATCGCCTTGAGATTCTTGGAGCCCATGAGGGCGCCAAAACCGGCCCGTCCAAAGGCATGGTGACCCTCGTTCAGGATGGCGGCGTATTTGACAAGGTTCTCGCCCGCGGGACCTATTACCAGCGTCCGGTAGGTCTTTCCGTATTTTTCCTTCAAATCCCTGTTGACCTGATCGATTCCCTTGCCCCAGTAGGCGGAGCCGTCCAGTATCGATATTGTATCGTCCTCGATGAGAAGGATCGAGGGCGTGGAGGCCTTGCCGGTAATGACGAGACCGTCATAACCCGCGAAGCGGAGCTCCGGCGCGAAATACCCGCCGCAGGAGGAATCCGCCCAGTGCCCCGTAAGGGGCGAGCGGCCCGCGACGCTGTTCCTGCTGGCACCGGAGAGCTTGAGCCCCGCGAAGGGCCCGTTCATAAAAATAAGCATCGCCTCCGAGGAAAGGGCGTCCGCCTTGAAGTCCCCTTTTTCCCAGAAATACTTCGCCGCGAGCCCGCTTCCGCCGATAAATTTCAGGTAATAGTCTTCCGGCAGCGTTTCTATTGTTACTTTTCCGGAGGTGAGGTCCGCCCTTATTATTTTTCCCGTATTTGCTTTCATGATATCCCTCGGTGCGTTATTTTAATTTCAATATCTTATCCGCGTTAAACGGGTCTATTATATCCTTTGATGAATCACTTCCGGCGCGAATCGTCTTTAATATACCTCGTTTAGGTGAACCCTCACAGAATCATCCCCTTCGAAACAGCGGAAATATTTATCCGGATGCGAAGCCGCAACGATAACTACTTCACAATGCAGGAGCTTGCCTCCCTGCGGTCGTTACGTATTAATAAATGTAATGGAAATACTTGGGCTCCTGTCAATTTTTATTTAATATGTATTACAACATATTTGTTATTTCGGATTTACTCCGCGCTGTTTATTGTTGAAGTCAAAATATCATAGTCGGACCCAAGGAAAAAACAGTTTAAATATTACCGATACTGCTAATTATTGACAAATTCTTACATTACCCGGGGTCAGATACGCCGGCCGATGTATCGATCAATTTCATCGAGGGTATTTCTTCCAGATTGGACCCAATGATTCTTTCAACTCTTCTTCATTTTGAATATTCCTCCTTTCCCTGAAACCCGCGAGCCGTCGATAGTCTTCCGGGGTGTCAATATCTAAAAGTATTGCCTCATCGTCCACTTCAACGTTTCGTGCCTCGGTTTCATGGCTGTTTAGTATTCCCCTTAAACCATCCGGTGCCGAAGATTTCATTATTTCTGCTGCGTATCTGCCGGCGATTAGCGGCGGATGCCCCTTCCTCTCCCTGTATATCGGAACGGTGATGCCGCAGCCATGCTTTTCATGGGCATCAAGAATAGTTCGAATTGTAGCCGGTTCGATAAAGGGGATATCAACCGGCATGATAAAAAAAGCCTGTACCGTGGATGCCAGGGTCGCAACACCTGCCTGTATGGACGAAAACATTCCCTTTTCAAAATTGCGATTAACTACTACGCCGATATCCAGGTGTTTAACCGCCGCTGCGACTTCATCCGCCCGATAACCCGTTACTACCCTGACGTCCCGGATACCCGCATCGAGGTGCGCCATGACAGCACGCTCTACGACCGTATAATCACCGAGCTTCAATAACGGCTTGAAGGCTCCTCCCATCCTGCTCGAGTATCCTGCCGCGAGAACGATCGCAGCCACATGATCGTCAAACCCGGCCATCGATCAGTCCCGCCCTTTTCTGAATTAATTCTCCCGCAATGCTGACCGCAATTTCTTCCGGGGTTTCCGCTTCGATATCGATCCCGATCGGGGAATGGACCCTTGCCAGCGCAGCTTCCTGTACTCCCGACCGGCGCAGGTGATTATATATGGTCTCGCGTTTTCTCTTGCTGCCGATCATTCCGATATAACCGGCGTCGGTCTCAAGGGCCTGGGCAAGAACAGCCGCATCATACGCATGTCCGCGGGTTACAATGACAAGGTAGCTGTTCCTGGAAATGCGCAGGTCCTTCATACAATTTTCCATGGTCTCGGGAACGACAATTCGATCCGCGCGCGGAAAACGCTTCTCGTTGGCGTATTCCTTCCGATCATCCACTATAACCGTTTGAAAATCAAGGAAAGGGGTCAGATACGCAAGCTTTTGTGATACGTGCCCTGCCCCAAATATATAGACCGTTCCGGGAAGGCGAACGGGCTCGATCAGATACGATGCTTCTTCCCGCTTCACCCGCAGGGGAAAACGTCCTTTACACGCAGGCTCGAGCGCTTCCCGGTCCGCTTCGGTCAGCGACATTCCCACGGGTTTTTCATTCCCGGCAATGAAAGCCAGTTTTACACAGTCCTCGCTTCCCGAACCCGTAACGATTCTGGTGATCAGGCAGGCATTCAAATCATTGCACGTCAATTCGCCAATCGCCCTGCATACCGCAGCATTCTCGGGGCAACAGGACCGCAGCACGTCGACAAATATCTCGGCCCTGCCCCCGCAAACCATGTCCATGCCGCTTATCTCACTGCCTGAAAACCGAAACTCCCGCGTCATCGCCTGTCCGCTCTGGAAAACTTCCTGCGCCATTCGGGTCGCCTGGGCTTCAAAAATGCCTCCTCCGATAGTGCCGACTATGGCGCCGTCGCGGCGCACCAGCATTTTACTTCCGGCGGTACGCGGCCCCGACCCTTCACGATCTATTATCGTGATCATAACAACATCTTCCCCTGCCTCCAATAAATTCGCACATGCCAGGAATAGATCTTTCATTAGTAACGTACGGCTCCCACTAGTATCAAATGAGCGGCTTCACACGAGGCAATAGTATTTTTCCGATCGCCGGTAAAGTCAGCCACGGCAGGATGAGAATACCTGCGCCTATTTGTTCTTGCCGATTTCGGCTAATGCAGAAATGGCTGCATCAATATCGCTGACTGTATTGAACGGACCTACGCTAAACCGGACCCCTCCATACGGGAATGTATTCAGGTCCCGATGCACCAATGGTGCGCATTGCAGCCCGGTCCGGACGGCAATGCCGTAGTCGCCGTCAAGAATGGCGCCCACATCCTCAGGCACCATCCTGTTGACATTTATCATGAGCACCCCCAACCGGTCGTCCCACCCGGAGGGACCGTGTATTCGGACGGCGGGGATTTCCGATAGACCCTGGGCCAATCTTTGCGCCAGAGCGGCTTCCCGGATCCGGGTGGTATCGATGCCGGCCTGTTCCACGAATTCCAAACCGGCTCCCAGGCCGATGATTCCCAGAAGGTTGGGCGTCCCGGTCTCCAGACGGTGGGGATATGTCTGCGTGTGCTCCAGGCTTTCAGAATCGATACCGGTGCCGCCAAACCGGGTCGTCCGGATATCGACATCACCGGCAAACACAAGCCCGCCGATTCCCGACGGTCCCATCAGCGACTTGTGTCCTGTGAAGGCCAATGCGCTTATCCCCCACTCCCGCATGCGTATCGGCGCCAGCCCCGCGCTTTGAGCTGCATCGAGGATGAAAGGCACATCATGATTTTGGCAGACCCGTCCGATCGCTTCCACATTCTGAATCGTTCCGATGATATTGGACGCGTGGTTGATGATCACCATTCTGGTTGCCGGCTTTATGGCACGGGCGATGTCCTCGGGATCGATACGCCCTTGTCCGTCAAATTCTACCAGGTCATAGGTAATGATTCCCTGCTTCTGGAAATGATGCAGGGGTCGGAGCACCGAATTGTGTTCCAGCCGTGAGCTCACTACGTGACATCCCGGCTCAATCATTCCCTGGATAATTAAATTGAGCGCATCCGACGCATTCGAAGCGAATACCACGCGTTCGGGATCATCGCCCCCGAAAAACCGGCAGAGATGCCCCCTTATGTCCATGACAAGATCCGAGGCCGTCATCGCCAGGTCGTAATCGCCGCGGCCGGGTGAAACGCCTACGGCCTGGTAGGTATCCATCATTTTTTTTAAAACAGCTTCGGGCTTTGGAAAGACGGTAGCGGCGTTATCCAGGTATATCATCGTTCTTTACGTTCCATCCTACGGCTTTCCTGCAACCCTTGGGGTCCGGCAGCCCTGCCAGCCGGCGCAGCCCGTACTTGATGCCGCCGGGGAACAACGCTTCGAGTTCCGCCATGCTCATAGTAGTCCCGACTTTCAGGTGATGGTTAAGGGGGGATTTGCCTTGTTCGTCGTAAAATTTATGAATAAAGCGAACGACCGTGCGCTGCGTATCGCTTATCTCCACCACGCCCGCTTCATGCGCCAGAACCTCGAACACCTCTTCTGTCCACTGGGAGGGGTATATAAAAAACCCCTCCCCGTTGAACAAAATATCAACACCGGCGATCGTGCGGGTATGCGGCCGCCTGATCGTTGTTGATCCGTCTTCACTCATTAAAAATCCTGCCGGCCCTTTTATTTCTTCCCCAGGGCCGCCACTACCTTATCCGGAGTGATGGGCAGATCGCAGATACGCGTGCCGGTAGCGTTGTATACCGCATTGGCGATCGCCGGATGCGTGGCCATCAGGGTAAACTCACCTATACCGGTAGCACCTAACGGCCCCTTGGCCCGTGGAGACTCCAGCAGAACCGTCTCCTGGTCAAATGACATCCCGATGGTGGGAAATTTGTAGGTCATCCAGTCCTTTGATTTCCCAAGAACAAAGTGTTCCCTGAGTGCATACCCCGCGCCCATATCCGCCCCGCCTTCAACCTGGCCGGTGACTGCCTGCGGATTGATGATTGTGCCGGGGTCGACCACGGTGGTCATTTTCAGGACCTTCACTTCGCCGGTTTTGGTATTGACCTCAACCTCGGCCATCTGGGCCCCATGTATGAAGGAAGACCATGCCTGGCCTTGACCGGTTTCCTTGTTAAGGCCGTCCACATCGGTAAGAATATTTCTTCCCATGTACTTGGTGGGTTTACCCGCCTTGACCAGGTCGGCATGCGTCTTTGCCCCCGCCTCCTTCATGGCGGCCTTGAGCTCATCACATGCCTTAACCAGTGCGCCCCCCGACATATAGGTCTGCCGCGACGACGCCGATACGCCCGAGTCGGGTGTAAGATCGGTGTCGCGGGTCACCAGCCTGACTTTATTGAGCGGCACCCCCATGCAATGCGCGGCGATCTGGCTCAGCATGGCGTCATTGCCTTCGCCCGGGTCCTCAACCGATCCATAGACGGTCAGACCGTCGTCGGCGTCCAGCTCGATTGCCACATAGGATACGTCGCCGGCCGACCCAACCCCAAAGCTGGATCCCGCCAGGCCAACACCCCTGACGGTGTCCCCTTTGGTTTCGCCTTTAGCCTTCTTGCACGCCGCCTCGTATAAAGGCTTCATGCGCTCCATACAGCCAAGGAAAGCCCATTCATCGACCACATGTCCGGAGGAAGTAGGCTCCCCCGGGTGAAGAGAATTCTTCATCCGGAATTCCCAGGGATCCATCTTCAGTTTCGAGGCCATCATATCAACGGCCGATTCCAGGGCAAAATTTATCTGCGGTGGACCAGCGCCCCGGGCCGCGCCGCCCCAGGCATCATTGGTGTAGACGAGTCTTCCATCCGCCTTTACATGTGGCAGGTTATAGGCGCCACTCAGCATTTCTATGGATCGGTCCATGATCACTATACCAATCGATGTATGGGCTCCGTTCTCGACGGTAAAATCGATTTCGAATCCCGTGATCTTTCCCTCCGCATCGGCCCCTAACTGCACGTCCATGCTGTATGGGTGTCTCTTCGTGGTCATCATCATGGATTCTTCCAGGGTGGCTGCGTAGCGTACCGGCCGCTTGAAATGAAGGGCGGCAGCAGCCGCAATGGCCTCCGTGGTAATATCCATCTTTATCCCGAACTGTCCCCCGGCAAAAGCCTCAATGTAGCGCACATTGTCCCAGCCAAGAGCGGTCGAGATAACCCCCGCGTGCATATGAATGCTGATGGAACGGCCGATGACCACCAGTTGCGCGTCATCCCCTTCGCCATCCATATAAGCAACCGCCGCTTCGGGCTCCAGACAGGCCTGATGGACCAGTTGTGTTGAGAATTTTTCTTTGATAACGTGTTTTGAGGAGGAAATGGCCTTTTTCACGTCCCCTTTAATCTGCGCAACCGTATAGACCTCATTGGGATAATCGGGATCCGGGTTAACCTTGGGCGCCCCCTCTGCAAGGGCTTCCGCCGCAGTGGCTACCCGCGGGAGCACTTCATAGTCAACTCGTACCACTGCTGCCGCGGCCCGGGCCTGTTCCCTGGTCAGGGCTACCACGGCTGCAACCGGCGATCCCATGACCGTTGCGAATTCGGCGCACAGGATGGGCTCATCCGGGGTGATAATGGCGACGCTGTTCGATCCCTTGATATCCTCCGCGGTCATGACACCGATTACGCCGGGCATTTTCTCTGCTTCCGAAAAGTCGATAGACTTGATTCTCGCATTGTGGTGCGGACTTCTTACGGCCGCGGCCTCGAGCGCACCCGGAACGACGATATCATCACTGTACTTGGTGACGCCGCATGCCTTCATCATGGACCAGGGACGCGGGTGAGATACCCCGAGTGCCTTTGCAGAAGCTGCGGGCCTCACCTTATCGGGCGTTGTCTCGCCCCTCAGGAAGCGGCCGGCAAGCTGGATGGCCTCGATAATGCTTTTATAGCCCGTGCACCTGCACAGGTTGCGGCGCAGGGCTTTCTTGATGTCATCCGCGCTCGGATTCTTATTCACGTCCAGCAGCGCCTTGGCGGCCATTATCATTCCGGGCGTACAATATCCGCACTGGATTCCTCCCGCAAGAACGAAGGCTTCCTGTATCAGATGAGGGTTGTCCGGCGTTCCCAACCCTTCCACCGTAATGACATCGGCGCCTTCCAGGTCCACGACCTTTTTCAAACAGGAATGAGCGGTTTTCCCGTTCACGATCACGGTACAGGCGCCGCATTGTCCTTTTCGATCGCAGGATTGTTTCGTTCCGGTCAGGTGAAGGTCCCTGCGGAGCAAATCGATGAGAACAAGCTTTTCATCGACAATGAATTCGTTCTGAACTGAATTAATTTTTAATGTTACCCTTTTCAATGGATTCTTTCCTCCATGATTTTTGTTTTGATTAAAACTCCGTTTGTCTGAGCAGGGTTTTCCCTGCCAAATTCACACGAGACGAATTCCGGCTGCTTTCCCCGGTGTTCAGCGCCGGTCAGAATTATTCTTAGAACGGGTGGCTTTAGTGGTACTATTTCATAATTTTATCGGCCATCCCCAGATCGGTGAGCACCTGCCTGTAAATAACCGCAACTTTTTTAAGTTTTGGAACCAGCTTGAGGAGCCCTGTTGCAGAACCCTTAACGCGTATCTTCTTGCGCGTTATGGCCATGACCGGATTGAGCTTATCCGACCAGGAGCGGTGCGCATCGTCGGCGGAAAGGCTCATGGTCAGGTCGGGATTGCCTTCGGGTATCCCGGCTCCAACAGTAAAACCGCCATTGCGGCAGTCCACCCATACGGCACAGCCGGGTCCGCTTTCGGTATAATCGAATACAATAAGCTGATTAACCTTTCCCGCAGCCGCGCGGAGTTCTGCATCATTGCCAATTTCTTCCCACATCTTCTTAATCGCGGTTACGGCTTCCTGCGAGTCTTTCCAGAATTCCATATTATTCTCCTATTAATTTTATTTAAATTGCTTTCAAATAAAGCTTTAAGATATCCGCTTCTTCGAGGTAGCGCGGATTATAACTGACCTGGCCGTCCGCGCCTGCCAGTTCGACCAACGGCATCAGCTTCTCCTGGTCTTTGGGAACCTTGAAATCCTTGAGCGTTTCTGTAAGCCCGATCTTCTTCTTGAGAGCCACAACGGCCTTAACCGCCATTTTCGCCGCTTCGGCCGGCTTCTTACCGGTCACGTCGAGCCCCATGGCGTCCGCTATCATCATGTATCGATCCGCCGCCTCCGGCACGTTAAAATCCATCACGATGGGAAGCATTATTGAATTGGCGAGCCCGTGTGGAATTCCGTAAAGCGCGCCCAGGGCGTGCGCCGTCGCATGGACCCCGCCGGTCATGGTATTTCCAAAGCACATCCCCGCCAGGGTACTCGCGATGAGCATGTGTCCCCTTGCATCAATGTCTTCCGGGCTTTTGACGGCGACAGGAAGATACTTGAAGATGAGACGTATGGCATGCAGCCCCAGCGCGTCGGAAATGGGCTCTGCCCCGGTGGAGGTCATTCCTTCGATAGCATGGGTCAGGGCATCCATTCCGGTAAACGCGGTGATCTTCGCAGGCAGCTTCGCCGTCAGTTCCGGATCCAGCATGGCAAGGTCGGCGTTGCAGTATGGATGGGTGACCTGCAGCTTGGCATGGGCTTTGGAGTCCATCACCACCATGGCACTCGTTACCTCGCATCCCGTCCCGGCCGTGGTGGGGAAAGCGATATGCGGGGGAAGGGGCTTGGCGCCCTCCCAGAGTCCGGCCTGGTCCGCCAGCGGTTGAAAATCGTCATTCCCCCCGCCAATCATGATATTGATAGCCTTGGCGGTATCCATGACGCTTCCGCCCCCGACGGCGACCATGCAATCGGCGCCGGATTGACGGTAAAAGGCCGCCCCCTGGTTGATGATGTCGATCCTCGCGTCCTGGATGATGGAATCGAAGATACCCGCAAGCTCAAGGCCCGAATTCTTCACCGCGTCGGCTACCATACCGGCAACCCCGGCAGCCACCAGTCCTTTGTCGGTGAAGATCGCGGCCTTTTTGCCGCCCAGCTGCTCCATCTCGAATCCCAGCTCGGACCGCAGCCCGGGCGCATACATGATTCTTGGTCTGTTTACCCAAGAAAATAACGGTTCAAACTTGACGTTTGGATACTTCATATCACCTCCGAAATTTTTTATTTAACCGACTCAGGTATATATTTTGTGCCTTGAGGGAGAATTGATCACTAAAACCCTTTTACAAATAATTCGCGGCATGTCCCGGGGGCGTCCCCGATGTCACCCTGCACCGATCCTCTGAAGTAAGCCGTAAAATCCGCGCACCGGCCTCTGGTCTATTCAACAACACTGCACATTATGATGTTAATATTGTAATATTGTCAACAAGGAATACGCCCGCGCGTGCGGTCCGGAGTACCGGACTATAATCCGGGACTATCCTTGTGCGGGAGGGCGTCGAGCGCGGCGGCGCGATACTCATGCGGTGTCGTGCCCGTCTCGCGCAAAAAAGCGCGGTAAAAGGACGACTTGGAATTGAATCCTACCACGTAGGCGACCGAGATAACGGAGCTTTCCGGTTCTTCCACGAGGATGCGACGGGCGTCGTTTACCCTGTAGGAGTTCACGTAGGATTTGAAATTCATTTTGAAGCGTTCGTTCAGCAGCTGTGAAAGCTGGTGCGGCGTGATTGCAAGCGAGTCGGAAAGCGCCTTGAGCGTGAGGTCTTCGCGGGTATAGAGCCTTCCCTCTTCCATGAGTCCCGAAAGGCGCGCGCTTACCGCCTCGAAATCCATGCCGTCGAGCAGCGAGCGCTCATACCGCCTCCTCTTCGCCTGGATCGCCAGGAATTGCATGAACTGGGGATACCTCTGGCCCGCCAGGTACGCCCCCACCACGAGCACCCCCGCCATGATCCCCCCCGCCCTGAGCAGGCCCACCGAACCGATTATGTATCCGGCGGCCATGAGCAGCACCGTCATGACCGAT
>SCSX01000011.1 GCA_004297825.1 Spirochaetota bacterium | reverse complement strand
TATCGGCCACCTCGGGGGGCTTGTCTTCGGTCTCGTCTATTTCTTCGCTTTCAAGAAAAGGACGATAGCGTTCAAATCAAGCATGTGGAAGGCGAAGATTGAAAAAAAAACCGGGGAGTACGCGACCGCACTGAAGTCGGGGAAGGTTTTCGAAGACCCGGAAAAGGCACGAAGGACCGCGATTTTGGAAAAGCTTCACGCGGGCGGAATTGACGCGCTGACCGACGACGATTTCCAGTATATCAAGCTGCTCATGATCATGCACCAGGACAGGGAGATTACCTGTGACGTCCCGTATGCCCCGGGCGGCGAAGAATGCCGGGATTGCGCCGATTCGCCCGACTGCTTTATACGGGAAGCACGCAGGTACGTGAAAAATTAGGGTTGCAATTTGGCGTTCCGGTACCACTTATCTTAAAAAATGCATCGAAACACGCGGGGTCGGGCGGAATCGACGGCCGCGGAATATAATTTCGTGTATGAGGAGATAATCATGACCAAGAGGGTGTATCTGTTCGGGGGGAAGCATACCGACGGCAGGGCGGACATGAAGACGTTGCTCGGCGGCAAGGGGGCCAACCTCGCCGAAATGTGCCAGATAGGCATTCCCGTTCCCGCGGGTTTCACCATCACCACCGAAGTGTGCAATGAATATTACAGGCTCGGCAGGAAGATGCCGGCAGGCCTTGACAAGGAAGTGCTCGCGGCGCTCAAGAAGGTTGAAGACATCATGGGCGCAAAATTCGGCGACCCCAAAAATCCGCTCCTCGTTTCCGTGCGCTCCGGAGCCGTGAAATCGATGCCGGGCATGATGGAAACGGTGCTCAATGTCGGGCTTTGCTCGACCACCATACCGGGAATGATCGCGAAGACCGGAAACCCCCGCTTCGTATACGACGCCTACCGGCGCCTCATCATGATGTACTCCGACGTGGTCATGGAAAAGGCCGCGGGCATCGAGCCGGACGAGGGCAAGGGAATTCGCCAGCAGCTTGACCGGATGCTGGGCGATCTCAAGCAGAGCCGCGGATATAAGACCGACGCCGATATAAGCGGCGACGACCTGAAGGAGCTCGTCGACCGCTTCAAGGGCAAGGTCAGGGAAGTGCTGGGCAAGGAATTTCCCGACAGCCCCTTCGAACAGCTCTGGGGCGGTATCGGCGCGGTGTTCGCATCCTGGAACGGCAAGAGGGCGATATCGTATCGTCGCATCGAGGCCATCCCCGACGAATGGGGAACCGCAGTCAACGTACAGTCGATGGTGTTCGGAAACATGGGAGACACGTCCGCGACCGGCGTGGCGTTTTCCAGGAACCCCGCCACGGGAGACAATCATTTCTACGGTGAATGGCTCGTCAACGCCCAGGGAGAGGACGTCGTCGCGGGCATACGCACCCCTAACCCGCTCAACGAATCCACCAAGAACGATCAGAACAAAGGCATGGTATCGCTCGAGACGGCCATGCCGGCCGTTTATAAGGAACTCGACGGTATCCGCACCAGGCTGGAAAAGCATTACACGGATATGCAGGACATCGAGTTCACCATCCAGGACGGCCGCCTGTGGATGCTCCAGTGCCGCGTGGGCAAGCGAACCGGCACCGCCGCGCTCAACATGGCAATGGACATGCTGGCCGAGGGCCTGATAACGAAAAAGGACGCGATCCTGCGCGTCGCCCCCGCCCAGCTCGACGAGCTCCTTCACCCGATCGTCGATCCCAACGCCGAGAAATCCGCGACGGTGATCGCGCGCGGGCTTCCCGCGGGACCGGGCGGCGCCTGCGGGCCAATCGTCTTCACCGCGAATGACGCGGTCGAGGCGGCGAAGAGCGGCAAGAAGGTGATCCTGGTCCGCGAGGAGACCAATCCGGAAGACGTCGAGGGAATGAGGGCCGCGATCGGGATTCTCACCGCACGCGGCGGAATGACCTCGCACGCGGCGCTCGTTGCCCGCGGGTGGGGCAAGTGCTGTATCGTGGGCGCGGGGACGATACACGTCGACGTGCACGCTAAAACGATGACCGTCGAAGGGCGAAGCTTCCGCGAAGGGGAAACGCTCACCCTGAACGGGACGAAGGGTCTGGTATACGGCGGCGCGCTCACGATGATGGACGCCACCGAAAATCCGCGCTTCCAGAATTTCATGAAAATCGCAGACGAGCTCCGTACCCTGAAGGTGCGCACCAACGCGGACACCCCGGAAGACGCCGCGAAGGCGCGCGAGTTCGGTGCCGAGGGAATTGGACTGTTCAGGACGGAGCACATGTTCTACGGCAAGCACTCGGAGGAGCCGCTGTTCATCCTCCGCAAGATGATATTATCGGACACCGAGGAAAAGAGGCGTGCGGCCCTGGACGAGCTCTTCCCCTTCGTGAAACGCGACATCAAGAACACCCTCGCGGTCATGGACGGGCTTCCCGTGACGATTCGTCTGCTGGATCCCCCGCTGCACGAATTCGTGCCCAACCGGCAGGACGAGCGCGAAAAGCTCGCCGCGTCACTCGGGATCACGATGGAGCGCCTGAGCAAGCGAGCGGACGACCTCCACGAATCGAACCCGATGATGGGACACCGCGGCGTGCGGCTGGGGATCACGTTCCCCGAGATATCCGAGATGCAGTACCGCGCTATTCTCGAGTCCGCGGTTGAACTGAAAAAAGAAGGGAAGAACGTGATCCCGGAGATCATGATCCCCGTGGTAGGCCAGGTCACGGAGCTCGAGCACCAGAGGAAGCTTCTCGACAAGGTGCATGCTGAGGTGTGCAGAAGGATGGGTGTCGCAAAGGTCGAGCACGCGTTCGGAACCATGATCGAGGTTCCGCGCGCGGCGATCACCGCCGACAAGATCGCGAAGGTGGCTGAGTTCTTTTCCTTCGGGACCAATGACCTCACCCAGATGACCTTTGCCTTCTCGCGCGACGATATCGGCGCGTTCGTACCCGATTACGTCGGCAAGAAGCTTCTCCCGATCGACCCGTTCCAGGTTCTCGACCGGGAAGGCGTCGGATCCCTCATGCGAATAGCGGTTGAAAAGGGCCGGGCTACAAGAAAGGACATCAAGCTGGGAATCTGCGGGGAGCACGGAGGCGAGCCGAGTTCGATCGAGTTCTGCCACCAGTTAGGGCTCTCTTATGTGAGCTGTTCGCCTTTCAGGGTGCCCATCGCGCGGCTTGCCGCGGCACAGGCCGCGATCCAGTCCGCGGTGAAGCAACCGGCCGCGAAACCGGCGGTGAAAAAGCTTGCTAAACCCGCTGCAAAGCCGAAGGCCAAAGCGTTGAAGGTGACGGCGGCGAAGCCAAAAGCCAAGGCTGTGAAAGCTGCGGCGGCGAAGCCCAAGGCTAAAGCCGTGAAAGCTGCGGCGGCGAAGCCTAAGGCGAAGGCCGTGAAAGCGACCGCGGCAAAGCCCAAGGCCAAAGCGGTCAAGGCACTATCGGTCAAAGCGAAGGCGAAGCCCAAAGCGAAGCCCATCGCCAGACCGAAAGCAAAACCCAAAGCCAGGGTGAAACCGAAGGCAAAAGCGGTGAAGAAACCGGCCGGGAAAAAGAAAAAGTAAAGACCGCGGCGGGGGGCCGATACACTCCCCCCGCCGTATGCTTAGAGGAATAATTATGAAACGATTTGTATGCGCACTGACCCTTGTTCTTGCACTGTCCGCCGCGGCGATCGCGTCCTACGACGAGGCGCTCAAGCTCTATAACGACAGGCAGTATAAGGAATCTCTTGCGAAAATCGCGTCGGAGCTCTCGGTCGAGAGGGATTTCGAACAGAATTCTCCTAACTATGAGCTTCGCTACCTTGCGGCCCATAATCACTGGAAGCTGGGCAATTTCGATAACGCGATTCTCCATTTGAAAAAATGCGCCGACATTCAAAAGGACATACTCGATCCCCAGATCGATATCGCCCTGATCCTGATCGACGCGAAGCGTTTCAGGGACGCCGAGGCGTCCGCGACGAAGGCCCTGACACTCCAGAAGCATCCGCTGGTGTATTTCCTGCTGGGAAAGGTCAATTACGGGCTGGGGAATTACCCCAAGGCGAAGGAATATTTCGAAAAAGCGATCGCGCTCAACCCGGAATTATATATTGCCTACAACGGCCTGGGAATGACGCTCGTAAAGATGAACAGGTACTCGAACGCGAATATTGCGTTCGCCGCCGCGCACTCCATCGCGCCGGCGTCATCCGAAATCCTGAACAACCTGGGACTGAGCTTCGAATACCTTGGAAAAGACGAGGATGCGCTTGCCAGCTACCAGAAGGCCACGGAGAAAAATCCCGATAACCAGGTTATCCAGCAGAATTATGCGCGCCTGAAAGACAAGAAACGCTGACCGGGGTGCGCTCCCGGCTTTACTATGCCCGCCCATCTCCATGATAATCCGTTGCGGTTTCTGCTCGCGTCCTCTGCACCGGAGGTACGCTATCTCGTGCTCAGGGACTTGCTGGAAGAAAGCCCGGGGGGCGTAGTACTGGAAGAAGCATACCGCGGGCTGGCCAAATCTGAAAGAATCCTCGAACTGAAGGCTGTCGGGAATGCGGGCGTCATGGGAGATGCCGCGCACTTTGATATCTTGTACCGTGGTACAATGTGGTACTTCTGTGAGGCCGCGGCGAGGGGTCTGGATGCGCGGGATGACACGCTCGCGAAAAGCGCAGAATTCCTGCTTCAACGCTCCCAGCTTGATTCAGGCGGAATAACTCTGAACTGGAAACCGGCCCGGGAAGTTTCATGCAGGACGGGCGACCTTATGCGCTGGATGGTCCGGGCGGGGATCACCGACGCCCGGATTGCGCGCGGCATAGGGTGGATAAAGAAGCACCAGAGACACGATGGGGGCTGGCTGCATTGTCCGCTGGCGGGTGTCCTGGACATGGCCTCTCTCATCTTCCTTCGCAGGTCCGGTGACGGAAAACGCGATCGCGAGGAAGATGCCGGAACGCGAAGCTGCGTAAGGGCGACTGCTTCATGTTTGGCGGCCCTTATTGAGGCAAGGAACCTCGAACCGGGCGGGGATTTGGAGAAGAGCATTGCCCGGGGAGCGGAATATTTTCTAAATCATCGATTTTTCATGGGCCCGGAACGATTCGAAGAGCCGGTATGCTGCGGCCTGCGCGGGGCCGATTACCTGAAATCCGGATACCCGGTGATGTCCCACTATGATGCGCTCATGGGGCTCCAGCTCGCGGCACGGGCGGGATTCGCATCGGACCCTCGTACCGTACCTGCGTTCAATCATCTGGTTGCAGGTCAGGAAGCCGGTGGTACCTGGCCCCTGGAAGCTTATGGTGCGGGTATGCTCTTTGAGAAAAAATCCCGGGCGGGTACGGACGGCACGGGATTTATTACGTTGAATGCGCTGCTCGCAATGAAGTATTGCGGCGTGATTGAATGGAATAGAACGGGTTTAGTTTGAGAACGCGTAGCCGGCGGTGAGGATGAAGCACAGCGAGTCGATGGTACCGCTGCCCGCGCCGTTCATGTATTTATAGCCAGGCTTATCCGAATTGCTTAACGTGATTTTTGAATTTAAATTGATGGGATTGCGCGTCCAATCGGCTCCAAGCGATACAAAAAGCCCCCCGCTGAAATAGATTGTGCAGTTCAGCTCCGCACCATAGGTAATGCCGCTTACTGTTTGCTCCGAACTGCCGGTCACGCTCGTCAGGATGGAATTCGCTATGGGAGCCCCCTTGAACGTGCCATATGCATACCCGAGCATTGGTGTGAGCGTGAAATCCCAGCGCTTGCGTACCGTAGTATGAAAGGAAGGCCCGACATACAGGGAAAAATCCTGGTACACGGTTCCCTGCCAGTTGCGGTAGTCCGGACCGAAATCGGTTTTTTGTGAAATATAGGTCCTCTTGAGACGGGCCTTCGCTCCGATATAGTCGATGGGCATATACTCGAACGTGACGCCCATGCCAAAGGCGAGATGTGAAACCTGGAATTCCTTCGTCACCCCGTTCGTGAAAGTGTACGTGCTGTCACTAACAAAGCTGTTTTCACCATCGATGATGCTGCCGCTGGGGGATCCAAAGGCGATAAATCCGCCCAGCAGCATCTGACCCTTGTGCGCGCCCTCGGGTGCCTTATCCAGCTCGTCGAACTCGGTGCCGAGCGCCATGGCCGGCATCAGGATCAGGAGCAGCAGAACGCCCAGTTGCGTTGCAAGCTTCATTTTGCCTTGGCTTTTTTCATGTCCTCGATTTCTTTAATCGCCTCGAGGACTTGTTTTACGATCTGCTTGGAGATGTCGTCGTAACGGGAGCTGTCTACGAGCACGTCCTCTCTATCCCAGATCAAGGAAAGACTGAGACAAAACTTGGAACGGTATCTCCAGTCCCATGCCGAACCCGGCTCCTTGCGCACGGTGAAAAGCAATTCACCCTTCTCCACGCTGAGCGCTTTAAGGGTAAAGGTATCGATAAGGTTCTGGATGGATTTGCCGTCCATTGAATGCTGAAGCGCCGATCCGCGTCCTATGATGATGACATCGGCCCCCAGGAGCTGGCCTACCCTCGTTGCCTGCTCGTTGTCCTCGACGATACCGGTCATGCTCAGGTTCTGTTCTTTCAGGATTTTTTCAATCGCTTCCCTCTCGGCGACCTCGATCTTGCCGGTTTTAAAAAATTGATTGGTTATGGCGTCCGCGAATTCGTCACCCCATGCGGCCCCCTTGACGTCGAACGGGAGCACGGCCACCTTTTTCATCTTTTTACTGACGTCGGTTTTCCTGGAAATGGTGACATCGATGCTCGAACACCCGATAAACGCGATTGCCGCGAGGGCGATCACGATGACGAAAGCCTTTTTCATAATTCCTCCTGAAATTAGGTAAATAAGTACGCCCCGCTCCGGCGCAAACCCGCCGGCATCAATTCCCGAGCATGCCGCGTTCTCGGATCGCTCTGAGTGTATGCATTTTCATTATAGGGAAGCGGGATGGCCATGTCAATAGAAATTGAATCCGGCGGGAATGGGCTTATCGGCCTGAACAGCGATAGGTTACCGTTCATGGTGAGGAAACTGTGCCTTCGAGTTACCGGTATGGCGGATGGCCCCATTTGTCATTTTCGCGGGTTCCGAATTGAAAACAGTTGCAAAATCTGGTATTCATGCTTGTATGTTGGCGATACAGCGCGCGGCGACAGGATCATCATTTATACTATCCGGGTTAGATAAAGGTATGAAAAAAAGCGTTTGGACCGGTTCGGGTCGATTAAAAAAACTGAAGATACTCATAGTCAATTACGAGTTCCCCCCCCTGGGCGGCGGGGGGGGGGTGGCGACATACGACCTCGCCATCGAGTGGAAAAAGGAAGCCGAGGTGCACGTGCTGACTTCGTGGTTCAAGGGGTTGCCGTTCTACGAGGAGGTCGCCGGGATACATGTTCACAGGGCAAGGATACTATTCCGCACATCGCGCGATGTCGCGACCTTTGTATCGATGCTCTCGTACCTGGTATTCGGCTTTTTCAAGGGGGTCGCGCTCTGCCGAAAGCACCGTTTCGATGTGATAAATACGCATTTTGCGGTGCCCTCGGGCCCCCTGGGGCACGTACTCTCGCGCTTTTTCAGGATACCGAACGTCCTGTCCCTCCACGGGGGCGATATCTACGACCCGAGCAAGAGAATATCTCCCCACCAGCACTGGTTCTTCAAAAGGGCAGTCCGCTTCATTCTAAACCGGGCGGACAGGGTGATCGCGCAGTCGAGCAATACGCGCGATAACGCGATAACGTATTATCACCCCGACAATGAGGTATCGGTGATCCCGCTCGCCTTTCATGCCCCGAAGGTAAGAAAGGCCGCCCGTACGGACCTGGGAATATCAAGAAACGAGTTCGTCCTGATCACGATAGGGAGGCTCATCAAGAGAAAGGCCATCGACACGATGATCAATGCCCTGGCCAAATTGCCGGATCAGAATATCACGCTGTATATCATGGGGGACGGTCCCGAGCGTGAGTTTCTCGCGTCGCTCGCCGACCAGATGGGACTCAGGGAACGGGTCATCTTTCTCGGGTACGTGACCGAGGAAGAAAAATACAGGTACCTTTCCGTGGCGGACCTGTTCGTGTCCACCTCCCTTCACGAGGGATTCGGTATCGTGTTCATGGAATCGATGCATTTCGGAATACCTATCGTGTGTTCCAATTACGGGGGGCAGGTGGATTTTCTCGCCAACGAGGAAAATGCCCTGCTGATAGACGTCGGGGACGCCTCCGCGTGCGCCCATTCGGTGAAGCGGTTCTACCGGGACCGCAGGCTCTACGCGAAATGTTCCCGGAACAACATGAAAAAGGTACACGATTTCTACGCCGACGCCGTGGCGGCGCGCTATACGAACATATTTCGTGAACTAAGCGAAAAGGGAGAAAACTGAGCGTGATCAGAACGATAGGCCTGCTTTCGGCGCACGGTGAGCTCGTTGACGATTTCGGCGGCGGAATCGGTGACATGGAGCTTCGCGTATATCGGTCGGTTGATGCGGTCAGGGGTGAGGAACTTTCGCTTCTGGCCATCGATGTCGACATATTCGAGTCGGTCGATCTCTTCCAGTTCTACCTTTCGAAGATCAGGAAGAAGGTCCTCGATATGCCCGTCATGCTGGTTCTGCGGGTCAGCCACCTGGAGGTTGTAAACCTGGACTGGTTTTTCGACGACTTCGTCCTGTATCCCTTCCGCAAGGGCGAGCTCAACGCGCGGCTTAAGCAACTGCTCTGGGAAAAAAAGCTGCAGCTCGATGAAAATCATATTTCTATCGGGAATTTGAGGATCAACCTCGCCGAATACTCGGTGTACCTGAACAACGAAAAGCTTCATTTCACCTACAAGGAGTTCGAGGTGCTCAGGCTCCTCATTCAAAATCCCGGCGTCGTCTTTTCCAGGAAGGATCTATTGGGAAGATTGTGGGGCGTGGAGTATATCGGCGGCACGCGCACCGTGGACGTGCATATCAGGCGGCTCAGGAGCAAGCTGGGCGATGAATTCAACACGATAATTGAAACCGTGCGGAATGTCGGGTACCGCTGCCGGATGAGCGCGGAATCCGCGAAAAGCACATGAAAAACGCCGGGGGGCTTCCCGGCGCTTCCCGTTGATATCGGTCCATAATCCGTGCTAGTCGTCGCGCCCGCCCAGAATACCGGAGCGAATCAGGAAATAGAGCAGCGTCACGATCGCCGAGGCAGCCGCCGCCACGTAGGTCATCGCCGCTGCCGACAGCACCTTTGAAACGCCGGCCATCTCGCTCGCGCCGAGTATGCCGTAGGAAGCGAGCATTTCCTTGGCGCGCGAAGAGGCGTTGAACTCGACGGGAAGCGTTATGAGCTGGAACACCACGACGACGCTGAAAAGCAGGATTCCGATCTTCACGAGCCCGAGGGTTCCGAGCATGAAGCCGACGAAGATTATTATCCATGCGAAATTAGACCCGATTGAGGCGGTGGGCGCCAGGGTATTGCGCAGCATGAGCGCCTTGTAGCCCTTTGCATGCTGGATCGCGTGACCCGTTTCATGCGCCGCCACGCCTATCGAGGCGAGTGAGTTGCTTCCGAACACCTCGGGCGAAAGCTTGATCACCTTTTTCATGGGATCGTAGTGGTCCGAGAGAAACCCGGTCGTTTCCAGCACGGGAACATGACCGAGCCCGTTGCGCTGGAGGATGAGCTCCGCGACCTGGGCTCCCGTCATCCCGGACCGCGATCCTACCTGGGAGAATTTCTTAAACGAGCTTTTTACCTTGAATGACGCCCAGAGCGAGAATGCAAAAACCGGGGCCATGAGCATCCAGTAGAGAGGGTCAACGCCGAACATATTTTACCTCCAGAAACGTCTCACCACGAATCGGAATCACCGCGGAGAACACAGGCTAGCATTCGGCTCATTCCGTTCAAGAAAAATATATACGACCGGGCGAATCGGCGCTATATTTTCTACCTTATTCGGGAATTGACCGTGAAAATGTTACACGAGACAAGGGAGCAATATAATTTGACACACGGGGGGGCCGATAGTACTTTATACCACATTATGCCGACCGTGAAAACCATAGCTGTGTACCTGCTGATGGCCGTCATCCTCGGGATGGCGGCCTGTTCGTCCGTACAGGCGCCCCCGGCGGAAAAGAGGCGCGCCGATATACAGGGCGGCTGGGCGCACTACAGCTATGGCCTGGCCCTCAAGCGTGCGGGCGAATACCAGAAAGCCATTGAAGAGTTCCTTCGCGCCGCGGAAGAAAAAAGGTCGCTGGATCTCGTCGATTTTCAGATTGCGGACTGCTATTATTCGCTTTTCGATTACGAAAGCGCGCTTAAATTCGCGCGCATGGCCATAGACGCAAATCCGGGAAACAGCAAGCCGTATCTTCTTTCATACACCATTTATAACAATTTGCAGCAGTATCCCCACGCCGCCCAATCGCTCGAATCCCTGTTAAAGGAAAAACCAGAACTGGCCGGGGTCTGGCACATGCTGGGGGTATTGTATTACACGTCGATCCGGGACGCGGCGAAAGCGCGGCAGGCCTTCAGCGCGGTGATCGAAGCCGCTTCGACCGCGAATGTCGATGAATACTACCTGGAGAACGCGCACTTCTATCTGGGGCATATCGATTACGCCCAGGGCAGGCCCGAGCTCGCCGCGAGTCATTTTAAAAAGGCCATCGCCATCAATCCGGAGAATACCGCGGCGATATACGCGGTCGCGAATGTTTTCATGTACCGCTACTTGCTCGAAGACGCCGAGAAATACGCGAAGCTATACCTGAAAAGCTTCCCCGACAACACGGTCATCAACTCGATGCTGGGAAGGATATACTATCTCCAGGAACGGAAGGAAGCCATACCCTTCCTGCGCAGGGCGGCGGGCGATGCGAACGAAGAATCGAAGCTTGCCCGGGCGCTCTACCTCGAGCTGCTGCGCAAGGACGATGAAGCCGAACCCGCGCTCCTCGCGCTCATGAAAAAGGAAACCATGTACATCTCGCCGCACGTGGCGCTCGCGCGGGTGAGCCTCAGGAAAAACAACACCATCATGGCGCTCAGGGAATTTTTCACCGCGGGGGTGCTCTTGTATCGAAACAGGCTGTTCGAGCAATCAAGGCGAAGTCTCATCAGGGCCCTTTCTATAAATGACAAGATCCCCGAGCTTTATCTTAACCTGGGAAACGTATGCGAGGAAACGGGGGATCTGAGCCAGGCGATCGTGTACTTTCGCAAGGCGCAGGAATTGCGACCCGACAGCGATCTTCTCCTCACGATCGGGTACGTGTACAGCCTGAAAAACGATCGTACCCAGAGCGCGCGCTATATCGACCAGGTAATTGAAAAGGAGCCGCGGAACCCGAAGCCGCACTTTATGAAGGGACTCATCGAGGTGCGGGGCGAAAACTACCCGGCCGCCGAAAAGTATTTCAGGCGCGCCATCGAGATCAACGACACCAACGACAATTTCCATTTCTACCTTGCTGTTTCCCTGGAGAAACAAAACAGGATGGACGATACGATCATCGCGCTCAAGCGTGCGGTCGAGCTGAATCCCGCAAATTCACGCGCGTGCAATTTCCTGGGGTACCTCTACGCCGAAAAAAACATGAACCTGGACGACTCCCTCGCGCTTATCCGGAAGGCGCTCGAGTATGAACCGGAAAACAGCGCGTACCTTGATTCCCTGGGATGGGCGCTCTTCCGCAAGGGAGAGCTCAAGCGCTCGCTCCAGAAACTCCTGGAGGCGGAGCGCGCGCTTGCCGATGAAAAAAATCCCGACCCGGCCGTGTACGATCACGTGGGCGACGTCTACAGGGCGCTCGGCGACACGGCGCGCGCCGTCGATTACTGGCAGAGATCGCTTAAACTGAAGGCCGACGATAAGATCGGGCGGAAGATAAAGGAAGCAAGGGGCTTCGTAAAATAAATCCCGGAGCGGTGCATGAATACCAGGACTGGCTGTCGCGGGCTCGCCGTGTGCGTGTGTGTTATTTTCGCGCTGTTCTCGTGTGCGACGGGCGGGGGGAACGGAAAAAAGGTGCATGCCGCGCCCGATGCGCACTCACTTGCCCTGCTTAAAATAATAGAGGATATAAACGGCGGAGCGCCCGATTCGTACGTGGCGCATATTACCTCGCAGGGCGTATCGAACAGGAACAAGTACAATTCCGTCGCCGAGGTGCTGTTTCTCAAGAACCCGAGGGTGATGAAGGCCTCGTTTACCGACCTCGTGTTTCGCAGTCACATAAGCACATTTGTCCAGGAGGGGGAAGATATAAGGATATTTTTCCCCATCGACAAGGTTCTCTACCAGGATACGGTCGCCACGATAAACCTGAAAAATTACACGGGGATAGATATCGAATTCGGCTTTCTCTACCCGATGCTGACCGGCCGAATCCCGCTTATAACCGATTTCTCGGTAAAAAGCGGGCTGACCGAGAACGGCGCGGCGGGCACGATCGAATACGTAATTCTTGAAAACAGGGGCTACTTCCAGACTATCGGATTTGCCGGAGGGGTCCCGAGAAAACTGCTGTTTGTAAACAAGGCAAGCCAGGAGCGTGTAGAACTTTACCTGGAAAATCCCTCGTGGCAGGGAAAAACGCTCTGGTACAGGGAGATCAGGCTGGTTCTGCCGGCCACGATGGAATCCCTCACAATGACCTTCAGCGACATCACCCTGGGCGTCCCGCTTGATCCTGTGACGGTGGCGGACCTCGTGGTACCGCCCGGGACGAAGGTCATAAAGATGTATTGATCCGGACGCGGGACGGACCGGGAGAGGGGTTTATCGGGAAGGGGGCCTTATCGGACAAACCGGTTGAACACGCCTGTCATCTGGGTCACCGCCCCTTCCCAGGTGAATGTTTTTTTAACGCGCTCCATGCCCATGCGCGAAAATTTCTTCATTCGCTGCTTATCCTGGTACAGCGCGTCGATCGCCTTTGCAAGGGCGCGCTCGTCGCGGGCGGGAACGACTACCCCCGCATCCCCCACGACCTCGGGCAGCGCGCCGCCGTCGCTCGCTATGACCGGCGCGCCGCAAGCCATCGCCTCGGCGGCGGGGAATCCGAAACCCTCGTATACCGACGGCACGATCACGAGCTCCGCCTCGCTGTAGTGGCGCACCAGTTCCTCGTTGGTCGCCTTGCCGGTGAACTCGAGCCGCCCGGACAGGTCAAGCCTGCCGATGAGCGCGTTCGTGATGCGGTGATGGGGCGACGCGCCGTCCACGACCGTAAGGTGCAGGTCGCTTTGGATGCGCGGCAGGGCCTTCAGCAGATACGCAAACCCCTTTTTCCCGTCCTCGACGTTGCCGACGAATACCATCTTTCCCTTTTTTCGCTTCACGCCCCTTGCGGGCTTGAAAATCGAGGTATCGAGGCCGTTGTACACGACGCTCTGTTTTTCCAGCGGAACGCCGAAATCCCTGTGAATCGTGCGCTTCGAATCCTCCGATACGGTGATCACATGGTCCAGGCGTTTCGAGACGATCCGCTGCATGAGGACGGGGTAAAACATCACCCCCTTCAGGCGGTTCTTAAACGAGGATGCGCGTTCGAGCACGGCCTCGAGGTCGATCGAGAGCGGATGATGGATCGTGGCGATCACCGGTACGCCCAGGTGTTTCATTAGCAGAAGGCCGTAACCGACGCACTGGTTGTCAAGGATCACGTCGAAGCGCGTGGTTTTCATGAGCGTTTTCAGTTTTACAAAGGCCCTGAAACTGAACGCGCTGATTTCAGAGAAGGCGTTCAGCCGCGTGGACAGGTATTCATAGGTGTTGAGCGGCCCCAGGATGTCGAACGGATCTTCCGGATTGATGATACCCAGCCCCTTTTTCACGAAATACTCGTTGTTGTGGATGAAGTGGGTCGTGACGCCCTTCATATGCGTCGGGTAGGGCGGGCCCACGATGGCGTGCACCTCGTGCCCCTGGCGGACCATCTCCTCGGCCACGTACTTGAGATAGACCCCCTGACCCCCGCTGTAGGGATTTCCGCGGTAGCACAGAATACAGATCCTCAATACCGCGGTCCCCCGTATTTCCGATAGTATGAGCCGAGCGTCCTTATCTTACGGGGATCGAGCCTTTTTACGATGCGCGCGGGATTTCCGGCGACGACGACGTTTGCCGGGATGCTGCGCCTCACGACGGACCCCGCCCCCACGATGGAGTTTTCGCCGATATGAACACCCTTGCACACGATCGCCGAGTCCCCGATCCAGACGCCGTGCTCAAGGATGATCGGCGCGGTCTTGCCGATAAGCTGGGTGCGGTCGTGGACGTCGTGCCAGTCGGCGTCGGTGAGGTAACAGTAGTTGGCGAGCATGCAGTCCTCGCCAATGCTGATATGCGTCGCGCTGCTGATGCGCACCCCGTTCATAACGAGCACGTTGTCGCCGATATCGATCCGTCCCTCGCGATCGCCCACCTGCACCGAGTTTATGCGGGTCCGCGAGCCGTTCGCCCCGATGATGACCACGTTTTCGCCGATGCTGATATTGGGCCCGTGCACCTCAACGTTCCAGATTCCCCATACGAAGGGGCTGCTCTTTATCGCCGAGAATTTCTTTTTGAGCGAGAGATGGTAATGAAGGTAGGTGCGGACCATGAACACCAGGCGCGAAACGATCGAGGTCCGGAGATAGCTTTCCATGCCGTTTTTCATTTTTTCGCCCTTACCGAGAAATACGCGGGGGTGTGGAACCGTCAACACTAATAATCGCCGCCGCAGCGCAATTTTGAAGACGAAACGGGAGGAAGGTAAAAAATCCTTGAAAAATGAATCCCCTCCCCGCAGGGTTCAGGCATGAAGGCCACGCGGACGCTCCTGACCCTATTCATGCTCGCCGTATTTCTCGAGGGAACCGCACGCGCGGCCGGATCTGCCGATACGCACTGCTCGTTCTGGATAGACCTGTATCGCGGCGAACCGGTATCCTTCCAGTCCATGATCGATGATCTGCAGGGCGTATCGGTCATATATATAGGTGAATCGCATACGATCGCGCGGCATCACGCGGAACAAGTGCGTATCGTTACGGAACTTAAGGGGCGCGGCAGGTCCGTCGTGCTGGCCATTGAGCAGGTGGAATCGTTCAACCAGGCCGCGCTTGATCGATACAATTCCGGTGAAATCGACTTCATGGATTTTGCCGCACAAACGAAATGGGCGGAACGCTGGAGCAATTATCCGGATTATCGCCCGCTCGTCGAGGCGGCGCATGCGGGCGGGGGCACGATACTCGCGCTCAACGCGCGCACCGAGCTGGTACGGGATGTCGCACACAACGGCCGCGAGGGTATATCGGAAACGTTCAGGGCCGAGCTTCCGGCGCCGTTTCATGCGAGCGCGCGCTATGAAAAATACGTCAAGAAGCTTCTCGGAGTGCACAGCTTCGTGAATGAAAAGAGCCTGCACCGCGTGTTCCAGGCCCAGGCGGTCCGTGATGACGCGATGGCGGGAGCGATCGTACGCGCGCTGCGGGAGCCCGGCAGCCGGGGGAAAACCATGGTGGTTATTGCGGGCGCGGCGCACGTGGCCTACGGGCTTGGCATCCCGGGAAGGGTAAAATCGGCGCTCCCCGACGTCACGGAGAGGATACTCGTCCTCTCCCAGAGCGGCGAGCTCGAGTTGGGGGAATCGGAGCGGAAAATTTTCCGCGAGATCGATTTCGATCACGCGGGGATGAGGTTCCTCTCGCTGCCCGTTGCCGACTATTTGATGGTCACCCGGTTCAACCGGAAGGATGAAGATAAATGAGTTTATTCAACGGTGCTTCCGCGTTTGTCGCGCTCGTTCTGATTTCCGCATGTTTTCCCGGGTGCGGCCGTGCGGACGATACGACGCTGTTCGGCGGCATCCAGGCCAGGGAATACCTGCGGGGAAGATTTTCACCGGCCGAGCACCCGCTTTTCGTCGAGCTGTCCTCCATGGGGATACCCACCGACGGCAGACAGCAGTATCTGCGCCGGGAGGCCGCGGAGGCGTTTTTGGCGCTTTATAAAAGTTTTCGCGAATCACATCCGCACACGCCGTTCAGGGTCGTGAGCGCGACGCGCACGTGGGCGGACCAGAAATGGATATGGGAAAACAAGTGGAGCGGGGCGACGCCCGTAGACGGGACGCGGCTGAACGAGGCATACCCCGGGGCGCTCGGTCGCGCGAAAATCATTCTAAGGTATTCATCCATGCCCGGGACGTCGCGCCATCACTGGGGAACCGATCTGGACCTCAACGAACTGTACAACGAGTATTATGACAGGGGGGACGGGGCGATACTGTACCAGTGGATGAAGATCAACGCGGGGAGGTTCGGTTTCTGCCAGCCGTATACCGCGGGCCGTACCGCGGGGTACCAGGAGGAGCGATGGCACTGGTCCTACGTTCCGCTCTCGGCGGGCTTTTTGTCGCGATGGGAAACGCTGTTCGGCGCAAGCCCGGCCGCATTCACCGCCGATGCCCTGTTCCAGGGAGCGGTCGAGGCCGGTCATCTCGCAATTATATACGTGAATGCCGTAAACGAGGCGTGCAAGTAGAAGCGGAGGGGAGATTTTAATGATGCGAATACTATGGATTCTGGGGGTGGTGCTTATGGTCGCCGTTGCCGCGTGCGGAAGCGACATCGAGGTTAAAGAGGACGGGCTTTACGCCCTGCTGAAAACAAGCAAGGGCGATATGCTGGTGCGGCTTGAATTTGAAAAGGCGCCCGTTGCCGTGGGCAGCTTCGTGGGGCTCGCGGAGGGGACCATGGAAAGCGCAAATCCTAAAACGGGGAAGATGGAGAAACGGGAATTCTACAACGGGCTTATTTTTCACCGGGTCATCAAGGGATTCATGATCCAGGGCGGCTGCCCCCAGGGGAACGGCCGCGGAAACCCCGGTTACAGCTTCATGGACGAGTTCCACCCGACGCTCAAACATGATCGGGAAGGGATTCTATCAATGGCGAACTCCGGCCCCGATACCAACGGCAGCCAGTTTTTCATAACGCTCGCGCCCACGCCTCACCTTGACGGCAAGCACACGGTGTTCGGGCGCCTGGTAAAGGGAGAAGATGTGCTCAGGGCGATCGGCACGGTGCGCACCGACCGGAGCGACAGGCCTGTTGAAGAAGTCGTTCTCAACAAGGTGAAGATTATCAGGGTGGGAAGCGCGGCCCAGGCGTTCGATGCCGAAAAAGCCTTCTCGAAAAACGAGGAGGCGGTCAAGAAATCGGGCGAGGGCGAGATGGAGAAACTGAAACCGCTGCTCGCGGGCATGGGCGTGGATATGCAAAAAATCACCGTCAGCAAGTCGGGTCTGCGGCATTTCGTGCGGAGCGCGGGTACGGGTTCCTCACCGTCGCAGGGAGACGTGATCGTCGCGCATTACACCGGGTACCTCGCGGACGGCAAAAAGTTCGACAGCAGCGTCGATCGGGGAAGCCCCTTCGAAACCGAGATTGGCGTTCACCGGGTCATCGCAGGGTGGGACGAGGCCTTCCTCGACATGAAGGAAGGCGAGAAACGCGTCCTCATCATTCCCTTTGCGCTCGCCTACGGTGCCAAGGGAAGGCCCCCGGTCATACCGCCCAAGGCATGGCTCGTGTTCGACGTGGAGCTGCTCGCGGTAAAGAAGCATAAATAGCGGGGGGTCCGATGCGCCTTCAAGCGGAAAAATCGCATCGCCCCGGATTCCGGGGCTTAAAGCGGCTGCTCTGTGGATGTTCGCTAACAGCCGTAATGCTCTTCCCGGCCGGTGAACGCGATTTCCTCCACGCCCGCGAGGACGCCGAGCCTCCCGGCATCGACGCGTTCCTCTCGTATTATGACGGGAAAAAAGACGAAGCCTTCCGCATAATAAAAGTCCTCATGAAAAGCAGGACCGCGCGCCCTTACGCGCACGTCGATTACGGCGTGCTTCTTGCAATGGAGAAGAAGCCGGACGAAGCCCTTGAAGTTTTCAGGGACGCGCACGGCGAGGGAAATCATAAGGCGCTTGCCTACCTGTTCGCCGGCAATGCAAGGGCCGGCGCGGGAGGAAACGAGCGACTGCTGGAAGATATGGCATCCGGCAACGGCGCATGCTGGAAGGAATATGAACTGGCGCTCTCGTGCCTCGCGCGCCGAAACGAGGAGGAGGCGCTATCCCATTTCGAGGAGGCGGTCCGCGGCGGGCTGAATGGCCGGCTCCTTGCCGCCCGGGAGCCTCTTTTCGACAGGATAAGGAATCATGAAAGGTTCAAGCGCGCGCTCGCCGATATGGCCGGTAAAGAGAAGGATAAGATTTCGTCTTTCGCGACGGAGCTCAAACGTGCCGAATATGAGGAGCGGGCTGCACATCCCTACGGTGCGCGCAGGGAAATCATGGCCGCCTTATATAGCGAGCGAAAAGGAGATCCCGGCAGGGGAATCGCACTCATTGAGGAGATGATGCGCGGGGAATGCGGATTCAGGGATATGAGCATGGGGCTCTACGTCATGGCACGGCTGAAGGCGAGGACCGGAAACGCGGAAGGGGCTCGGTATTGCCTGGCGAGATTTATCGGACACCTCTTCTCGGAAGCGGCGGACGCCACGGGCTACCGGGAAATAATGAGGCGCGCCTATGCCGACATTCTCCTGAACGACGCGGTTTTAAAACCATATTTTATCCAGGCGGGGATGTAGGGACGATCGCGGCAGGCGCGCTATTTACCGATACAGAACCGGCTGAAAATGGAATTGAGCACCTCGTCGGGCGAAATCTCCCCCGTAATTTCTCCCATCTCGTCGAGTATTTCCTGAATTGAAAACGCGATTATTTCCGGCGGTTCGCTGTGGACGAGCAGGTCGATCGTGCCGCGTGCCTTGACAAGGGCGCTTTCAAGAAGCGCGATGATGCGCGTATCGGCGACGAAGGCGTCCCGGGTGTCCGCGAACTCGTCCAGGAGCAGCGAGGAGATCATGTTCTCGAAAGCGGCGAGACCCGCGCCGGTACATGCCGAAAACGCGATGGCCTCGGGGACGTCAAGTGAAGCGATAATGCGCGCACTTTCCTCCTCCCCCGCGAGATCCGTTTTGTTTACGAGGTATATGGTTCTCTTCCCCGCGGCGTGCTCCATGATAGCCCGGTCCGCGTCCCGGATTCCCGTCGTCGCGTCAAGCACGATGATGATCAGGGGAGACGATTCGATTTTCCGGCGGCTGAATTCTATTCCCTTAAGCTCTATCGCGCATTCGGTGGTATCGATCCCCGCCGTGTCGAAAAGGTTGATTTCGATTCCCGCGATTCGTACGCTCTCCCGTATCATGTCGCGTGTGGTCCCGGGGAGGTTCGAGACGATGGCGCGCTCGGCGTTCAGCAAAAGGTTGAGGATGCTCGATTTGCCGACATTGGGTTTCCCCACGATGGGGACGTCAATCCCGCCCGAAAGCCTGCCGCCGATGCGGCAGCGGCGCATCATATCCTCGATCCCCGTTATGAGTTCCTCCACTTTTTGAATGGCCTGTTCTCCGGAAATGAATTCGATGCCCTCCTCCGAAAAATCTATGCCGCATTCGATGTCGGCTTTTAACCCGATGAGCTCATTGCGGATTTTTGCGACCAGGTTCTTAAGGGACCCATGCATCTGCCGGATCGCGGCTTGAATTTCCCAGTCGCCGCGGGCTTTAACAATGTGATTGATTGCCTCGGCCGCGGTCAGGTCGATTTTACCGTGGAGGAACGCCCGCTTGCTGAATTCTCCCGGACCGGCAATGCGCGCGCCATGTCGTATCAGCAGGGCGAGAATCCTGTTCACGATAACAGGATTCCCATGGCAGCTGATCTCCGCCATGTCCTCGCCCGTAAAGCTCGCCGGGGCCTTGAAGTAAATCGCGATTACGTCGTCAACGATCTCACCCGCGTCCCGAATGCTGCCGTACGCCGCGGTCCGGGGCTCCAGTTTTTCCGGCCTGGAGAAGATGGCAGAAACGGCCCTGAGTGTTTCAGGGCCGCTCACGCGAATAACTGCAATTGAAGAATGTACGAGCCCGGTCGCGGGCGCACAGATGGTGTCAACAAACATGTCTCACCGCGTGATATTGGGAGATATTTTCACCTTTCGGTAAATTCCCTGTCCCTCGCTCTTGGTGGTGACACGGTTGTCGTTCTGTAGGGTAAGATGAATGAGCCTTCTCTCGAACGGGTTCATGGGTTCCAGCGTCCACGGTTTGCCGGTTTTCGCGACCTTGAGCGCGATTTCACGGGAGAGTTTGCGCAGCGCTTTTTCGCGCTTGGCGCGGTACGATTCTATGTCGAGGATTATTTTTTTCTCGCTCTTCGTCTTGTGGCTCACGATGAGGTTCACGATGAACTGCAGGGCCTCGAGTGTGGCGCCTTTCTTGCCGATTACAAGCCCGGAACGGCTGCTTTCGAGCTCTACGTATACCTTGCTTTCGCCTTCCTTGAGGTCCCTGACCTTGGCGTCAACCCCCATCTTATCCAGGATATCGAGGAGCACTTCCCTGGTGAGCTCGCCCACGTCCATGGTCTCATCATTGTAGTATACGCGTATCTTCGCGGGCCTCGATACGCCGAAACCGAAAATTCCGCTTTTCCCCTGGTCGATCACTTCGATCTTCGCCCTGGATATATCGCCGATACGCAGTTCGGTCGTCGCTTTCTTGGTGGCGTCCTCGACTGTTTTTCCTTCAAGTTCATATACTTTCATAACAGCCCCCTTTGTATATATTCGCACCCGGGGCGGGAGACCCGCCCCGCCATGATTAGTCACTATGCCTTCTGAAGCGCGGTACCATTCGACTTGCGATTGATATACAGTTGGTGAAGTATCTGGAGCACGTTCTGCATTATCCAGTAGAGTACAAGGCCGGACGGCATGTTCCAGAATATTACTATAAAAAATAACGGCATGAACATGAGCATTTTCTGCTGTTGTCCGGTCGCCTCGCCGGTGCTCATTTTTTGCTGAAGGTACGTCGTGCCGGTCATAATTATCGGCAGGACATTGACGTTGAAATCCATTACCGTGAAGATCGTATCGGGAAGAGAGAGGTCTTTGATCCACAGTACGAACGGCGCCTGCCAAAGGTCGATGGAATTGATAAGCGCGCTGTACAGGGCGAAAAAGAAAGGCATCTGCAACAGCAGGGGAAGACAGCCGCTGAGCGGGTTGACCTTATTTTGCTTGTAGAGTGCCATGATCTTCTTGTTCATCTGGTCGGGCTTATCCTTGAACTTGGCCCGAATCTCGGTGATCTGGGGATTGAGTGCCTGGAGCTTTTTCATGGATTCGGTTGAACGCATGGTGAGCGGAAGCAGAATGATTTTGGTGATCAATGAAAAAACAACCAGCGACCATCCGAAGTTGCCGAAAAGCATGTTTATTTTGGTAAGCGACCATAAGAGAAAATCGCGAATGGGCTCGATCCACTTGCTGACGTCGGCGGCATCGATGAGCTTTTCATCCACCGCGCGGAGCACTTCCTTGTCCTTGGGGCCTATGTATATCTTGAATGACTTTGTGAGGTCCTTTCCGGGCTTGATCGCTTCGACCGGAATGGCAAGACCGGTGCGATACCCGGACACCTTGCGATTGTCGGTGATCACGGACGTCCCTGAAAAATCTTCCGGCAGCATGATAAGAAGGAAATAGCGGCTCATCACGCCGATCCACTGGGTGGCCCCCTCCTTGGTCTTGACGTCGCCGCCCTGGGAAAACAGCCCGCCCTTCTCCAATTTTTCGAACGAGTTATTCATGAAGTAAATCCCGCTCAAAAGGTTATACGAATTGTTGAAATCCATGTGGGGTCCCAAGAAGTCGGACGGGGAGACGATTATCGAGCGCCCGGGAAGGTTGATTTCCTCCTGGCCCTGGTTCAAAATCCGAAAGCTCAGTTTGAAATAATCGTTCTTGTCGGAAAATGTGTATGTTTTTTCAACCCTGAGGGGGGATCTGCCCGCGGTAAGATTTGCGGAGAAACGATACTGGAATTCCGAAATCTTTTCCGCGTTCCAGATGATATCATCCAATCCCCCCTTGCCGAGGAATTCCGCTTCGCTCAGGTGAAGGGGAAAATCGAACACGCCCCTGGCGTTGAACTGATTCTCCCCGACGACCAGCTCAATGTTTCGATCTTTCAATACAAAGCTTGATACCGCCGCGCCCTTGCTTGAAAGCACCGCTTTATATTTTGCCGTGGAAATCGTGAAGGATTCAAGCCGGCCCTGTGTTCCCTGGACGGATAACGCAGCAGCCGCGGCGGGTATTTCCGGCTTCTTCTCAGGCACCTTAGCCTTTTCTTCGATACGGGTTTCCTGAGACGGGCTTTCCTGTTTCTGCGGCGTGGGCTTGAGAAAGAAATATGACCAAATAAGCCATACCGCGAGTGATAACGCGATCGCGACTACTGCCCGCTTTTCCATATAGTATATCCTATGTTCAAATAATTTCGAAATCCGCCGCACATGCGGCGGCGCACAATCAGGTTAGTGAATGGAAGAGATTCATTCAGGGGGAGAGGAAATGCCCGAGGCCGCGCAACAAACTACTCAAAGATTCAGGGTACCGGATCGTATCCGCCTTTACAGAATGGATTGCATCGTAAAATCCGGTGGATCGAAAACAGAAGTCCTTTTACTGGCCCGTGTTTTTGTAAAGCCTCTATTGCATACCCCGAACATGACGGATAAAACCTGCACGAGGGGGGCAGATAGGGTGATACAGCCATTTTATAAAACCTGACCGCACCGATCAGGATAGAAGATGCTACAGCACTGGTTCTCATACATTCACTATGCCCGCTTTCCTGAACAAACACCGGATGTTTTCCGAAGCCGCGTCGTGGCCGGTCTTCTTAAACTCAATTCCCGGACGGACTATAATATAATAACCCTCTTTCAGATCCGGCAGCAATTCGCCCGCGATTGCACGAATTCTTCTTTTCGCCCGATTCCTCTGAACCGCATTGCCGTAAGATTTTCCAATAGAAATCCCGACCAGGCTCGCGTTTTCATCGGATTGGGCGGATCTGCGCAAATTTTTTCTGCCGCCGTCATGCTTAAGAACGATCAGTTGGACCCCTTCCCTGTTGAAGCGTTTGCCCCGAGTAAAAACCTCTTTAAAAACATTCCTGCCTTTTAATGAATAAATCTTTTTCACTCACCTGCCATTGCGATACGTATTAACGTTCATCGGAAACAGTTAATTTGTGCCTTCCCTTGGCGCGCCTTCTGCGCAAAACCTCTCTTCCCTCCGGAGTGCTCATCCGGGCGCGAAACCCGTGTTTTCTGCTTCTCTTTGTCCGACTCGGCTGAAATGTCCTTTTCATCGCCTGTACCCCTCATACTTAAAGAATATAATATTTCTCAATGCCTGGAAATTTCTGGAATATAGCTGCTACACCTATTTTTCAGGACGAGTTTTCGAAATTTTTACAAGTGGGATATTAAAATTAAATATACTCATATTGTCAATATTAATTCGCCAATTTCAATGCATATGCTTCCAGAGTGTCGGAAAATGCAGTAAGGCTCGAAATCAGGGAGTAGATGCCGGAAAAGGGTTTGAAGAGGACCGAGTGCGCAGAGATAATACGCTCGGGGTGTACGCTCGATGGAAGGATTCGAACCCTTGTAAAGCCCTGACTGCGCAAAAAGACCCGCATGGTCGACGGTGAAAAATCCACGCGGTGGTCCGCAGGATGTGAATTGGACCAGCCTTCCCTGTCGAACAAGAACTGGGGTCCGAACACCGAAGGGGTCGCGAGGGCAATCGTGCCGTCCGGCGAAAGCAGCGAATTGATTTTCTGCATCATGCGCGCCGGATCGGCGCAGTGCTCCAGAAAATACCAGGCGGTGATTATATCGAACGGACCTTTGAGGGCGGCCTTCTCGAACGGGATCTCATGGACGGGAATGTCGAAGTTTTCGCGACAGTACGCGGCCGCGAATGGAGAAATCTCAACCCCTTCGACATGGCCGATTCCCCAGTCCCGGGCTTCTTTCAGAAAAAAACCCAGCGCGGAGCCGATATCAAGGAGACGTATGGAGGAGCGAGGCTGTTCGGATTTCAGGGTGCGGAAAATTGTTTCGAGCCTGCGCGCCGCGAACGCCCTGATCGCGGGGGCGTCCTCCGCATAGGTTTTGCCGTATTGGGCCTGATAATCGTCGACAAAATAGCTTTTGTCATATGCGAGCGGGCGATGGGCGGTGTTGAACACAACACCGCACGAGGCGCAGATACGAAGGGAATTGTCGGTTTTCGAGGCGGGTCGACTGCCGAGCGAACCGCAGATTGGACAGTCCACGCCGTTCCCCTTCAGGTGATCCTACTTCGAATCCCTTTTCTTCTTCTTGGCCGGTTCGACAACGATCGAAACGCCTTTAAATTTGATGTTCTCGAAGGAAAGTATGACCAGTTCCCCGTATTGCTCGGGAACTTCCAGGAATGAATAGGTCGAGTGAATGTCGATCTTTCCCACCTGTTTGCCGTCAAGCCCCGATCGTTTAACGATCTCCCGGATGAGGTCCCCGGGATTTAAACCATGGTTCTTCCCGATGTTGATGAAAAGACGAACCCTGCCGTCCTTGATATCTTCAAAAACAATTTTTCCGGAGCTTTCCTTCTTTACCATGAAATTCAGGGATAAATCGAGCTTTGAGATGTCTCCCAGGGTGTCTTTTAACAGCGCAGCTGCAATGCGGGTTTTTCTGCCGAAAAACGGGAGTTTGCTTCCCATTTTTTTCACCAGGATTTTGTATTCCGAAAGGTCGTCCTGCAGCGCCGAATCGAGCAATTGTTCGATTTTCTTCTCTTTGTTCATAAATACCTCACCTCAGGATAGTAGGAGCAATGCCACTCGAGATCCATTCGGCGAATGAGCCGCGGCGAATGGGAAAAACGCATGCGCGCGGTCGTGGCAGTTTGTTGCACGCGCGCAAAAACACATGACGCACCGAGGCGCATCATGTCAGTATCAGCCGGAATTGCAAAATATCAAGCAATTTTCAGCGTCGGGCTCCGCGAAGGACTGCCGGGCGATTCAGCGCCCAAGCCTCTGTTCGAGCGCATGATATTCTTCCCAAATCGCGGCGGGAAGCCTGTCTCCGAATTTCTGGAAAAATTCCCTGTGTCCCCTGAGGTCCTCGATCCATTCTTTATTGTTTATCGACAGCAGCTGTTCCATCGTGCCGGGCGCCATGGAAAGACCGGAGGTATCGATCTCGGCAGTTGTTGGTACGTACCCGATCGGGGTTTCCTTCGCCGCTGCCCTTGTGGAACATCGATCCACGATCCACTTGATCACCCGCAGATTTTCCCCGTAGCCCGGCCACAGGAATTTTCCGTCCGCCCCCTGCCGGAACCAGTTCACATGGAATATGCGCGGCGGGTTGGGAATGCGTGTGCCCATCGCGAGCCAGTGACCGAAGTAGTCGGCCATGTTATAGCCGCAGAAGGGAATCATCGCCATCGGATCGCGGCGCACTTCGCCCTGCGCGCCGTATTGCGCCGCGGTGCGCTCGGAAGCCATGGTGGCGCCCACGTAAACCCCGTGCTGCCAGTTGAAGGCCTCGAAGACCAGAGGCGCGAGACTCGCCCTGCGTCCGCCGAAAAGGAATGCGCTTATCGGAACCCCCTGCGGATTCTCCCATTGGGGAGAGATACTCGGGCACTGGTATGCCGGTGCAGTGAACCGGCTGTTGGGGTTGGCGCCGGCTTCGGGCGAACTCTTCGTCCAGGGGTCTCCTTTCCAGTCCGTGCCCTCCGCGGGCACTTCGCCGTCCATGCCTTCCCACCACACGGTACCGTCTTTTTTAAGAAGCACGTTGGTGTAAATCGTATCCTTTTTTATGGTCTCCATGGCGTTGGGATTGGTCTTGTAGTTGGTGCCCGGGGCTACGCCAAAGAAACCGAATTCAGGATTGATTGCCCACAAACGCCCATCCGGACCGACCTTCATCCACGCGATGTCGTCTCCGACGGTCCAGATCCTGTATCCCGGCATGCTCGCGGGAGGGATGAGCATGGCAAGGTTGGTTTTGCCGCAGGCGCTCGGGAATGCCCCCGCGACATAGGTAATTTCGCCTTTCGGGTTTTCGATTCCCACGATCATCATATGCTCGGCCAGCCAGCCTTCGTTGCGGGCGAGGTAGCTCGCAATGCGGAGGGAAAGGCATTTCTTGCCCAGGAGCACGTTTCCGCCGTACCCGGAGCCCACGCTCCAGATCGCGTTGTCTTCGGGGAAGTGGCAGATAAAGCGGCGATCGACGCACAGGTCTGCCTTGCCGTGCAGGCATTTCGTGAAGATGCCCGTTTCGCCGAGCTCCTTCCACGCGATCGCGCCCATGCGGGTCATAATGCGCATGTTGAGCACCACGTAGATGCTGTCCGTGATCTCCACGCCGACTTTATTGAAGGGTGAGCCCGGAATGCCCATGATGAACGGAATGACGTACATCTTTCGCCCCTTCATGGAGTCCTGGAATATCTCGCCGACTTTCCTGTACGCGTCGGCGGGGGCCATCCAGTTGTTCGTGGGGCCTGCGTCCTCTTTCCTGGATGTGCAGATGAAGGTAAGATGCTCCGTTCGGGCGACATCGTTGCAGGCGGTCCTGTGGTAGACGCAACCGGGCAGTTTTTTCTGGTCGAGCTGGATGAGCTCGCCGGTGGCGAGTGCTTCGCGCATGAGTTCGCTTTTTTCTTCTTCCGATCCGTCTACCCAGATCACGGAATCGGGCCGCGTCAGCTGCGCGATCTCCTTGACCCAAGTAAGGACTTCTTTGTGGGCCGTCAAGGGGGTTGTCTGCATATTCGCCTCCGCACAAGATTGGATTCGTGGCTTTCCCACGCCCGGAAAATGGAAATACGTATTTTAGTTGGTATAATAAGGTAATAATATAAAAGAACGGGGGTATAAACCAAGGGCTATTAAAAGATTGGCCCCTTTTGTGTCAAGCACAATAAACCAGGGTTCACCCGGAAATATATTTGCCCCAGGGGAGCTGCCAGGCGGGTAGAATCATGATGACGCTAAAAAATGCTTTAATTCGCGGGAGCGATTTGCTATATTTCAATGAAGGTTTAAATCGGGTATGTGCAAAAAGTGCCCGAAAGGACAGAGGTTCTACCACACGATGAATATGAGGCGCGGCGTACGACAGGCCCTTGCTCTCGGGATCATCGCAATGATGACGGCATCCCTTCATGCCCAGGATCCCACGGACCATACGAAGAAAGGCGTCCAGCTGAGCGATAAGAAAGCATATGACGAGGCCATCAAGGAGTTCGGGAAGGCCATCGACATTTACAACAACTCGTCCGCGAGGGCTTACCACAACATGGGACAGGCTCTGGAGCTAAAGGGCGAGCTTGTCAAGGCGCTGCCCTATTACGAGGAAGCCATCAAGAGAAACCCGGCACAGGTACCCTCGTTCGAGCGGCTGGGCTCCCTCTATTTCCAGACGGGAGATTTCGAGAAGGCGGTGGCCACGGGAGAGCACGTACTGAAGATTGACCCGAACAATAAGGAAGTGATGCAATGGCTTCCCGACGCGTATAAAATGAAGCTCCAGCGGCAGCAGGAGATGCTGCTCGCGAAACAGAAGGAGGATGAAGAGAAAAAGCGGAAAGCTCTGGAGCAGAAGAAGGCCGAGGAGAAGCAGTATGAGGAGGAGCTCGACAAGAAAAAACTCCCCCGCATACTGTACGCAAGCCTGGATTTCACGACGCAGATCGGTTATTATTACGACAGCGGCAAGTTCAAGCTGAAAACCGACGACGGACTGCTCGTCGATGTGCCAGAAACGTTGTACGTGGATTTCACTCCGACCAAGGACTGGGAGATCGAGTTCAAGACCGGGAATCCGCATTTGGGTGCCGCATCACCCAACCTGGTCAATTATACCGAAACGCTCCAGGCCGCCTATTTCCTGGACAAGTATGCCATCGGTGCCGGCATGAGGGGCACCCATTACGGCGATAATTTCGCCTTCGTGAATTCCGCGGGCCCCGCGAAAAAGAAATACGTGGAAAATGATTTCAAGATCGGGATCGTGTTCGGGAAAAGGGAAGAAAAGTCCACGCTGAAAGTCGCGATTTACCCCAGATTCATGCCGCAGGACACCAAGAACTCAAAGGGCAAGACTCTTGATTCGGGCTTTTACGAGTTCAGCTACAACTACACGTTCGACCGCACGGTATCGTATTACTCGCGGGTGACGGGGTACGATTTTTATTATTTCGACAACGCCAATCGTCTCTCGAACTACTGGGGATTGTACGAGGTGGCGGTGGGGGTCGCGTTCAATAAATACAACGATGTGACCAAGGATAAATCCCTGGTGTTCACCGTGGAATTTCTGGAGCGTATCTACCTTCGCAACCTCAACAACGACGAGCCCTACGATGTGGCGAATGGGCAGGGGATGTTCGGCATCGACGCGAAAAACTGGGCCAAGGGGCGTCCCTTTTCGGGATACTATACAAATTCGCACAGCCTGTTTTTCCGTGTCGATGAGATCGTGACAAAGAACGCCTTCGTATACCAGAAGATAGGCTATGAAATGAATACGGGCCGGGGCACCAATAACGAGATCAGTCTCATGCTCGGTGCGGGCGCCCTGCTATAATGGCGCACCCCGGCCTGCTTGAGTTCTCGAGGGAGATAGCCCTCGCCGCGGGATCGATTCTCCTCAAGGGGTTTCGCTCCTTCGACACCGTAGTCACCTACAAAGGCCCTTCCAACCCGGTAACGAATATCGACAGGGAATCCGAGGAGTTCCTGTGCGGCAGGATTCGCGCGCAGTACCCGGACCATGCTATCGTGGCCGAGGAGGGGGGAAGCATCGACCGCGACGGGGAATACCTGTGGTACGTGGATCCCCTGGACGGCACTACCAACTTCGCCCACGGCGTGCCCATGTTCTGCGTGTCCATAGGCGTGTATTCAAGGCCGCTTAAAACGGTGGTTGCCGGCGTAGTGTACGATCCCTTTCATGAAGAGCTTTTCACTGCCGCGCGGGGCTCGGGTGCGTTTCTCAACGGCGCGCCCCTGAGGGTGTCCAAAACGGATGACCTGCAGCATGCGCTCCTGGCGACCGGATTCCCCTACGACAAGGGCACCTCGGACGACAACAATCTGCCGCAATTCGTGAGGGTGCTCCCCCAGATTCAATGCATCCGCCGGTTCGGTTCGGCCGCGCTGGACCTGTGCTACGTCGCCGCGGGAAGGCTGGACGGGTACTGGGAATTCAAGCTGAATCCCTGGGACACTGCCGCGGGAAGCCTCATCGTCGCGGAGGCGGGCGGTGTCGTCACGACGACCGGGGGAAAGCCCTTCGACCCTGTGAGTCCCGAAATACTCGTGAGCAACGGCATCATTCACGCGCGCATCCTCGCGCTGCTCGCGGGTGCGGGCTGAGCGAGCGCGTTGTAACCTGTACAGTCTGCGTTTGAAATTACGGGCTTCCCCGTATCAGCGGGCGCGATAAATAGTTTCGGGATTCACACCCTTCCTTGCCGCTCACGCGTTCTCCATCCGTCCCCGCCCCCTTGCCCGCATGAATGCGGATCCTGCCCTGATGCGATATCGGACCCCCGATACTGAGGCGAAGCAATAAAAACGGTAACCCTGGACGGGCGCGAGCACGCCGGGGATTTTGTGCTTGCCGAAATAATGTAATATTGTATTATATATTACCATATTACATTATTTGGAGGAGCCCCATGGAACGGAGCCTGCCATTCTCCCAGGAGCACAGCATTTTTATCGAGGCGTTCAGAAAATTTCTCACCGCGGTCATCGCGGACCAGTACGAGGTCTGGGAAAAAAACGGCATCGTTCCCCGCGAGGTATGGAAGAAATTCGGGGAAAACGGGTTTCTCGTTCCATGGGCGGCGGAAAAGTACGGGGGGGCGGGCGCCGATTATCTTTACTCCGTGATCATCGCGGAGGAGCTCGCCCGGTTCGGGGCCGGGAGCGTCTTCGTGCCGCTGCATAACGACATCGTTGTTCCGTACATCGAAGCGTTTGGGACGGAAGAACAGAAGCAGAAATGGCTCCCCGGGTGTATCAGCGGCGATTGCATTACCGCGGTCGCGATGACGGAGCCCGAGGCGGGATCGGACCTGGCCGCGATCAAGACCAGCGCGGTGAAAAAGGGAAACACGTGGGTGATGAACGGCCAGAAGACCTTCATCTCGAACGGCATTCTGGCCGACCTCGTGGTGGTGGCGGCAAAAACGGGGGGTTCCGATACACCGGTGCATCAGTCGGTGAGCCTTTTCGTGGTCGAACGGGGCGCGCCCGGATTTTCGCGCGGGGAACCGATTAAAAAGATAGGCCTGAAGGCGCAGGATACCGCCGAGCTCTTTTTCGACGATTGCGAAATTCCCGAGGGCAACCTCCTGGGGCAGGAAGGCCTGGGATTCATCTACCTCATGCAGAAGCTGCAGCCGGAAAGGCTCCTGTGCGCGATAGGTTCACAGGCCGCCGCGGAAAAATGCTTCGAGATTACAGTCGAGTACACAAGGGACCGCAAGGTGTTTGGCAAGCCGCTGTCGAAGTTCCAGAATACGCAGTTCGAGCTCGCCGAGATGGCCACGGAAATCGCGGTAGGCCGCAGCTTCGTCGACGATCTCATCAAGGCGCATATGGCCGGAAAATCGGTCGTAAACGAGACCTGCATGGCGAAATTCTGGGTCACCGAGATGGCCAAGCGGGTCGCCGACCGGTGCCTTCAGCTGTTCGGGGGATACGGCTATTGCACCGAATATCCCGTGTCCCGGTTTTACGTTGATGCGAGGGTGCAGACGATCTACGCGGGCACCTCCGAGGTGATGAAAATGATCGTGGCCCGGGGACTGGGCCTCTAGGGAACAGGCAAATTGTCTAAAATTTGGGCTTTCCGGTTCCGATAAAAGGATGTAGACATCTCTACACTCCGGAGTGAGCCATGGTACGACAGTTGTGCGCAGCAATCATTACGTTAGTTACGGTCATCACGCTGACCCCCCTGAGGGCACAGGACGCAGTGGGCAAGGACGACAAGGGAAAATCGGAATCGAGAATCCCTATCCAGTCCCGGTTCAGTTCCGATTTCAAGATAACCGAAAATTATTTCAATCGGCGAATCGATTCCGGGGGCGCGGGCGACGTGCTCGAGGTGGAATTAATAATCCAAAACCTGACCGACAAGCCTCAGGATTTATACATTTTTGCGGTCGCGACCACAGAAAAGGTGGAGAAGACAAAATCGAGCTTTGAAAGGCCTATTCCGGAAAAGGAGAAAATGCGTTCGTTCGTGCCCTACCCGGAAAACATGGCGAATTTCGAATACGATGTCCCGGAGAAGAGCGGGAGCAAATCGCTCATAGCGTATCCAAAGAATCCCCGGGAAGGGATTGACCCGTCCACCGGGAAACCGTATACCCTGAAGGTCAATGATAAGCTGGTCGTAAGGACGTATCATTTGAGCCGCTACCGGAAGGACTTCAAATTTTTCAATTTTCTTACGGTGATCATTTTCAATAGTGAGGGTAACCCGGTTTTCAAGCAGAAGTATGAGATCGAGGGAGTGCGGCGCTGAAAAGGGACGCGCGATGAACGGCAAAATCCACGGGCGACCGTGGATTTTTTGTTGTCAGGCGCGTTGGTCGATCCGGCGCCCGGATGAAAAAAGCTTGTTATTTTAGTAAATTTTTCTAGGCTGGCACCAATGCGCATTACCACGGAGAAAGGCGGCTAAGGGATGAGTTGTATCGCGGTTCTGGGAACGCAGTGGGGCGACGAGGGAAAGGCCAAGATGATCGATTATTACTCGGCCGCCTCCGACATCATCGTACGCTATCAGGGTGGCGCGAACGCGGGCCATACCGTCGTTATCAATGATAAAAAATACATATTTCATCTGATTCCCTCCGGCATACTTCATAAAGACAAGACCTGCGTGATTTCCAACGGGGTAGTGCTCGATCCCGAACAGCTCCTTACGGAGATCGATATGCTCGCCAGGGACGGCATAACCGTTTCGGGAAGGCTGTTTATATCGGACGCCGCGCACCTGATCCTGCCCTACCACAAGGCGCTCGACGCGGCCATGGAAGAATCGAGCTCCAACAAGATAGGAACCACGCGCCGGGGCATCGGCCCGAGCTACGCCGACAAGGCCCTGCGTATCGGCATACGCGTGGGCGATATCCTGGACGACGCATACCTCGTAGAACGGGTGAACCAGGCTCTCAGGATAAAGAACGTTCATCTTGAAAAAATATACGGTTTGGAGCCATTCAAGGCGGCGGATGTGATGGACCTGTTGCGTTCATTCAGGGAGCGCATCGGCGACATGATCGTGAACACCCAGAACTTTCTGTACCAGGCGCTGCGCGAGAACAGGAAGATCCTTCTCGAGGGCGCGCAGGGGAACGCGCTCGATATCGATCACGGCACATTTCCTTTCGTGACCTCGTCGAACACGACCATAGGCGGCGCCCTCACCGGTACGGGACTTCCCCCTTTCGCGATCAAGGAAGTGATCGGCATTACGAAGGCCTATGTGACCAGGGTGGGTGAGGGTCCGTTTCCCACCGAGGACAAGGGAGAGATGGGAATCCTGCTCAGGGAGAAGGGTGGGGAATTCGGCTCCACCACCGGTCGGCCCAGGCGGTGCGGGTGGTTCGATTGCGAGCTGCTGAATTTCGCGAAGCGGACGAACGGCCTCACGAGCATCGCGCTCACTAAGCTGGATGTGCTGAGCGGCATGAAGAAAATTCGCATTTCCGTGGGCTACGAGATGAACGGCAGGCGGCTGGAGTACTGTCCCACATCGAGCCTGGATCGCATTTTGCCGGTCTACGAAGAGCTGGACGGTTGGGACGAGGATATTTCAAAATGCCTGAGCTACGAAGAGCTCCCCTCGCGCGCGAAAGAATATATCAGGTTTATTACAAACGCGCTCGATCTTCCCATTTCAATCGTTTCCGTGGGTCCGGACAGGAAGAATACCTTCGCGATGCTGTAGCCGGTCGATTCCGTCCAAAAATAATTTTGATTTGACAGGTTCAATGCGCTTATTTATTTGTTTCATTAAGTTTCTCGCGAGTCGCTAGCTCAGTCGGTAGAGCAACTGCCTTTTAAGCAGTGGGTCCGGAGTTCAATTCTCCGGCGACTCAAACGAGCCGGTCAAAAAAAAGATTGACCATTCATTGACCGTTTCTATAGTGACTGCCGTATCGCATGTCCCCGTCGTCTAGGGGTCTAGGACACCGGGTTTTCATCCCGGCAACAGGGGTTCGAATCCCCTCGGGGATGCATGGAGAGGCTCGCGAAAGCGAGCCTCTCTTTTTTGTGGAGGCGAAAATTATACAGCCGCGGCCGCGGGCTACAATCCCGGGTGCCGCACCATATTAAAGAGGATGGATCGACTTATTGTACGAGGGGAGATCCGGCGTCCGATCAGCCGGCTTTTTTTGAGATTCTATTCGTGGCGTCTTTCCTTGGGCAATCCAGTACTATCCTTTCATCAAGCGTGTTCGCGCATGTGATCCTGTAGTCTTTTACCCTGAAAAAACTACAAATGATCTGGCCGATATTTTCATCGAAGTAAAACTCGCATTGCCTGCATTCCTCGATCTTCATGATTTCTGACTATGCCTCCTGAATGTAGCTGCTATCGATAAGCGCGGACAGGAAAGCAGTATATAAAAATTATGTCATGAATTTTTTACTATTTCAGGTTTTTTTCCCGGGGCGTGTGAAAATATTTTAAAAGCGCCTATCTTGTAATTAGCCTGAATCCAGATAAAGTGGATAAACGAGTAGCCAGGAACCGGATGCGAAACACATGAACTCCCGTCTGCGTTCGCTTTTCGAAAAAAATTATCAGCCGATCATCCTTGTCGACCGGCGCTACCGTATCGTCGAATCCAATGAAGCCGCATTGCTGTGGGTGTCCTCCGTGCACGGAGTATCCATACGGAAGGGCAATTCCGTACTCGAGTATCTTGCGCGGGAGGATATCGAGGAATTCACGGCTGTATTCAACGACATCCTGTTCGGCAGGAAAGACCGGCATCTGATGTTCAGCGTGACCGCGGGGTTGGACAGTGAATTCTGGTTCGAGTACCATCTGTACCCGGTATCCCACAAGGGACGGGTGGAATACGTTTACCTGGTAGTCGGGGACATCACTGAAAGGAAAAATGCGATCGACGAGGTCGCGCGCAATGCGCGACGTTACCAGTCCATGATTAAAAATTCCACAGACATTATCGGCATCATCAGGGAGGACGGTACGATTGGATTCATCAGCGATTCGGTAATGCAGGTGCTGGGTTACCGTCCCGCGGAACTGGAGGGGCGGAATTTTCTCGATTACGTGTTCCATGAGGATGAGGCGAGGATATCGGCACGATTAAAAGCGGCGATCGATTCAAGCGATCAGGCGTTCGAGTTCCGGTTCAGAATAAGGCACAAGGATGAATTCTGGGTGTTCATCGAGGCCATGGGGACCAACCTGATTCATGAACGCTCGGTGGGCGGTATCGTGCTCAATATGCGCGACGTGACCGAGCGGATGCATATCGAGAGCATGCTTGTGAAGATCAACCGGCAGAACGAGCTCATCCTCGAGTCCGCGGGGGAGGGAATCTATGGAATCAATACGCACGGAATGATCACGTTCGCCAACCCGGCCGCGGCGCGGATGCTGGGGTTCAAGGTGGAGGAAATGATAGGCCAGAATCACCGAAATATACTTCAGCTCCTCCCCCCGGCGGATGAGGCTTTCCCCGGGATTCCCGCTCCCGGATATGGACGCGATCCGTCCGGCGGGCTAAACAGCGCGCAGTTCGTGCTCAAGCGTCTTGACGGGACGATCTTTCCCGCCGAATGCGTAGTCTCCCCGATCAACGAAAAGGGAACGGTGGTGGGCGCGGTGGTGGCGTTTAAGGATATTACGGATCGCGTTCAGGCCGAGGAGGCGCTCAGGCGATCGCGGGACGAAGCGGACGCGGCAAATCGCGCAAAAAGCGAATTCCTTGCGAATATCAGCCACGAGATAAGAACGCCCATAACCAGTATTATCGGATTTCTAGACCTCCTTGAGGATTCCAGGCTCGACAGGTCGCAAACCGAGTACATTCGCATCAGCCGGCACAGTGCGCAGACCCTTCTCGATATCATCAATGACATTCTCGATTTCTCGAAAATCGAAGAGCGTAAAATTGAGATTTCCCCGCACGAATTCAACCCGATGATCGCGTTCGAATCCTCCGTGGAGCTGCTCTCGGCGCGTGCGCGGGGGAAGCGTGTCGACCTGCACGCGTTTATCGACCCCCGGCTGCCGTTTCTCATCGGGGACGAACTGCGCATCAAACAGGTGCTTAATAATCTGATCGGGAACTCGGTGAAGTTCACCCCCGCGGGAGGGACGATCTTCGTCGAGATCGTGGGCGGCGAGGGCTCGGCAGGCAGCTGCCGGGTCCGTTTTTCAGTAAAGGACTCCGGTATCGGGATACCCCAAGATAAGCAGGAAATGATCTTCGAATCGTTTACACAGGCGGATTCGTCGATCGCGCGCGAATACGGCGGGACGGGGCTTGGGCTGGCGATAAGCTCCAACCTCGTGAAGATGATGGGAGGGAAGCTTGACCTGGAGAGCGCTGTCGGGAAGGGCAGTTGTTTCAGTTTTATGCTTGAACTTCCCATCGGGGAAACTCGAAAAAGAAATTCGAAGCCGGATACATCTGAAATTCGCGCGGCTATTTATTCGCCGCCCGGGAGAGACCAGGCGCGCGAACAGATTTTCGAGCGGTACCTGCGCGCAATGGAAATACCTGCCGCCGTGGTGAGCTCGTTCCATGAGCTTGAAGCGATGGGGCGATGCGATCTGGCAGTCGCATCCATCATGGCCTTGGACCGTGAATCGAGGCGAAAGCTGGGGTCGTTGGATTTCCCGCTCGTGCTGACGGGGGAGGAGCCCGAGCGCGCGGAAGCCGAGGAGGTCGATGCGGATGTATTCATTCCCTACCCGGTTACCGCGACAAAAATCGAGGAGGCCCTGCGCATACTGCGACTGGGTCCCGCGGAAAATGAAGTTGCGGGAACCGGCCTGAAGAACCCCTCGAAAATAAACGCGCGCATTCTCCTCGCGGAGGACACCCCGGCGAACCAGCTCCTCATGCGCCGTATGCTCGAAAAGCTTGGCAGTACCGTCACGTTGGCTGAAAACGGGGAGGAAGCAGTTGAACTCTGGACAAAGGGAACGTACGATGCGGTGCTGATGGACGTCAATATGCCGGTATGCGACGGTGTGGAGGCCACGAGACGAATACGACATATGGAAAAGGAGAATGCGCTTCCCCGAACCAGGATAATCGCCCTTACCGCCCGTGCGTTGAAGGGCGACGAGGAATCCCTGATCGCTGCGGGGATGGACGGATATCTTTCGAAACCGGTGAGCCTGGCCTCGATTCTCGATGTATTAAAAACGGCTCTTCCCGGAGCGGCGGATCGGATGGGGGGCGGGGACGATACGGGGGAAACGGCGAGGACCGCCGCCGACCTGGGGATCGACGAGGAATCGCTCCTGGAGCTTGTGGAAGAGTTCCTGGGCTCCTGGGAGGATTACGTACCGCCTCTTAGAAGGCTCGCCCTGGAAAACGAATTCGCCGAAATGCGTTTTCTCGCCCATCGCCTCAAGGGCGCCAGCGCCAACTTCAGGCTGCACCGGCTTGCCGAGATAGCGGGCGAAATCGAGAGCGCCAGCGCAGCGCGCGAAACGGCGGATTACACGGGAATGGCTAACCAGGTGGAAACGGAATTCGCCCGTCTAAGGAGGCACTATCGGGTCAACTAGGGGCTACATTTTCTGTTTCTGGGCGAGGTAGATATCAAGGTCGCCCATTGAAATGTGCAGCCTGATGGTGTCGCCGAAATCGGCGCCTCCGACGAGGGACCCGTAGTGGCGCCCGGCCACCAGGTGTACCTCGCTCCCCGCGAAGATCGTAAGGATTACCGAGATCGCCTTGACGTCTTCTTCCGACATGTCGTCAAGCCGGCGAAGATCGAATACGATATCGTCGCTTTTCACAAGCTTGACGAAAAAAGGCGTAAAGATTTTCCGCGCCTCCTGGAGCACGGCCCTATCGCGGATTCCCTTCAGGAACGTGATCATCGTCGTCTTCCCGCCGCGCGCGACCTGGATGTACTCCGTGCGTTCCGCGAGCTCTTTCAGCTTGTGAATCTTGCCGATCTGCAGCGCCGATTCAATTTTTTGATTGAGCGCGTGTATTTCATGCGGCTTTACCATGTAATCGATGGCGCCCAGGCCCATTGCGGTCACGACATCGTCATGCTTCGATTTCGCGGTGAGAATGATGACGGGAATAGGCTTCAGCTGTTCGTCCTTTTTCAGCACGCGCAGGGCCTCGAAGCCGGTCATGCGCGGCATCATGACGTCGAGGAGGATGAGATCGGGATTCCCGGTTCTGGCGAGCCCGATACCCTCCTGCGCGCTCTGGGCGGTTATGACCTGGTACCCGAGATTTTTAAGCTGCTCGTCGAGAAGCCTCAGGGTGGTTTTTTCGTCGTCTATAGCGAGAATAAGATGCATTGGGTCCCCTGAAAATAATCAACAATCGATCCGCGATGAGGTCAAGAAATATTCCGGTGTCGTTAATCGACATGGATAAGGAGCGATTTCAGGTAGTGCCCTTCCGGGTGAAACAGGCTCACGGGGTGATCGGCCGGGTGGTGAAGCGCCGAAAGCATCACTGCGTTGCGCCCGGCGTCCGCCGCCGCCCCGAACACGATTTTTTGAAAAAGGTCCATGCCCACGTACCGCGAACAGGAGCACGTCAGCAAGAGCGCGCCGGAGGGGCATTTTCGTATCGCCTGGAGGTTGAGCTCCTTGTAGCCGCGGCACGCGCTGTCGACCGCATTCCGCGATTTAGTAAAGGAGGGGGGGTCGATAATGATTAAATTGCTTTCGATGCTGCGCTCGCGAAGGAACAGGAACGCATCGGCCGCTATCGCCTCCTGTGCCGGAAAGCCGTTGTCTTCGATATTTCGCGCGAGCATACGGAGAGCGTCGGCGGACGAGTCCAGGGAAATGACCTGAGAGGCGCCGCCCGCGAGCGCGGCCACCGCGAATCCCCCGGTATAGGCAAACAGGTTGAGGACCCTTCTTCCCCGCGCGAGCGAGCGTACCAGCGCCCTGTTGTCGCGCTGGTCCAGGAAAAAGCCCGTTTTCTGTCCCCGCTTCACGTCGACGTGGAATTTCATTCCGCGTTCCGTGATGACGATGTCGTCGGGTGTGGTCCCCGATACCTGCCCGGTGCGCTCGGAAAGCCCCTCGAGCCCGCGCCCGGCGTGATCGCTTCTTTCATAAATGCTCGACGGCTGCAACTGCGCGCCGATTATCGAGAGGATATCGTCCCGAAGGCGGTCCATCCCGAGCGTCATGAACTGGACGACCATGTGTCCCGCGTAATCGTCCAGCACCAGGCCGGGAAGCGAATCCCCCTCGGCGTTGATGAGGCGCAACGCGTCCGTGTCCGCATGAAACGGAAGGGTGCGGCGCCGCGCGACGGCGTTTCGCACGAGGAGCGCGAGGAAATCGCGATCGATCTCCCTGGAGCCGAAGGAAAGCATGCGGACGCATATCTGCGATTTTGAATTGTAATAGCCGTAGCCCAGGAGCGCGGACTGCGCGTCGAGGACCGCAATAATTTCCCCGTCCGATATTTTCCCTTCCAGGCGGGAGATTGCCCCGGAAAAAATCCAGGGATGCCTGTTGCGAACGGGCTTTTCTTTGCCCTTTTTCAATACGATTGCGTTCATGGCTTATCCGCACACTCCGTTCCTGGCAAACGCCTTGATCAGCGCCTTGGCGTAGAGCCGATGACCTTCCTCGTTGGGGAGGCGTTCGTCCTTCTGCACAAGCTCCTCGTGTTTCCTTCCCGTTTCGTACAGGTGGTTCATCCAGGCAAGGTGCACCGGCACGAACACGCACGCGAGATCCTGTGCCACTTCGCGCATGGTGGAATAAAAAATCCAGGCGGCGTCCATCTCGACCGGGTTCGGGAAGCTGTGCGAGCCCATGAGATAGATTTTGGGATTGAATCGCACACGCGCCAGCCGTATGACCTGGACGAGATTTTCGCGGAATTCGGATCGGTACACGGGACGGTAGATGTCGTCGATCCCGAAATGAAGTACCAGGATGTCCGGGCGAAACTGCTCTATGTCGGGGGCAAAATCCCAGACGGCCTGGAATGAGGTGTCACGCGCGCGTGAAACATTCAGCACCTCCCGCCCGTCCGCGGCAAGCCGTTCGCGCACGATGTCGACGTAGGATCGCGCGGCCCCGATTCCCGCGGCGATGCTGCCGCCCCTTATTAGTATGCGCATTGAAAGTCGTCCCCCGGTAACGCCGGCTGATTGTAACGCGAAGGGATGGGGGGCTGTCCAGTTATTTTCGGGCCAGGACCGGAAGCGCGCGGAGTGTGAATTATATTTCGGGCGCCCGGATCATAGCCGGGAAAACCGTTCATATTTTCCATGCCCCGTTCGTATTCACCCTGGACGCTCAGTTTTGTCCCGGAGGATACGGAATGCTTCGCACTTCTATAAATATGAGCCACATCGTCTACGTGAATATCGCCCTTGCCGCGGCAAAACTCAAAACAAGCCGCCAGGCTGTCGTCATCAT
>SCSX01000010.1 GCA_004297825.1 Spirochaetota bacterium | reverse complement strand
GCCATCGGCCAAAGGAGCGCAGGGGGCATTCTGTGCTGGGAATTCTACTGGGGCGACACCGAAAACCACCCTACAAGAGCCTCACCCACAAAAATACTCCGCCGCACCGCCTCACATTAAGCATCTTTCGTCCACGCACACACCAAACCATGAGTGAGGTATGCCTATTTACGCCCAGCTCCCAGGAAAATGATTCACACTCGTATTCCCTTCGCAGTGAAAATAAGTGTTGACATTTAGTTGATGTATCAACTATTGATTAATCAACGAGAATGCTCCCCATGACCATGCCTGATAAACGCCTCCTCTACCTGATCTCGAGGTCAACCCATGCGCTCAAGAGCCATCTGAAAAGGGAATACGCGGCGGCCGGCGTAAGCGTATCCCCCTCGCAAATGGGAGTTCTTTTTCTCCTCCTCGAAAAAGACATGCGGCCCATGAACGAGCTGGGGAGACTGCTCGATGTCGATAATTCGGCTATCACCGGCCTGGTCGACCGCATGGAAAAGCTCAGTCTGGTCGAACGCCGGATGAACCCTGAAGACAGAAGACAGTTCCTTATTGGTATCAGCACTCAGGGTAGGCAGGAGGCGAAAAAAGCGGGGAAGATCGCGCACGAGGTGAACCGGGCGATCGGCGACGGTTTCACGATTGAAGAGATGAGAGTGTTCACAAGGGTTCTTTCAGGTTTCCTGATAAAATTTTCCGGAGGCGGACAATGAGCACGGCGTTGAGTATTTACAGGCGTATGGAACGACTTCCCCTTGGCAAATATTTCTTTTCCCGAATTCTATGCCTTAAAGCTCCCTACTTCGGCACGATCAGACCCCGATTCATCGAGCTCAGGCCCGGATACGGCGAGATAGGAATGAAAAAGCGCAGGCGCGTACTCAACCACCTGGGTACGGTGCACGCACTCGCCATGGGCAATCTCTGCGAGCTTGTCGCCGGCATGACCCTGGACGTTACCCTGCCGGGAGCGCTTCGGTGGATACCTGTCAGCATGAACATAGAATACCTCAAGCTCGCGAAGACCGCGCTCAAAGCCGTCTGCGAAATCCCCTCCGCCTCAGTTTCGATGCCGGGAGATCACACGGTACAGGTAAGCGTGACCGATACATCCGGGACCAAGGTTGTGCGCGCGGCTATTACCATGCGCGTTTCTACGAAGACAACGCGCAAAGACCCATGATTCCCTGGTCAAATTCACCCGGTTATCCCCGCGCATATTCGACCGGAATAATATTGAATTCCAGCTTCCCGGTTGATATAATTCAGTAACCAGGAAAATAAAGAAGGGACCATGAAGATACTGTTCATCAATGCATCACCCAGGAAAAGCGGCGTAACGGCAACCGTTCTCGCGGGAATGCGCGCGGCCCTGCAGGCGCATCATGCGGTTGAATGGATCAACATCAGGGATATCAAGATCGCCCCGTGCACGGGCTGCCTTGGGTGCAGGCCGGACCGGGATTGCGTGCTTCCCCGCGACGGCGCGCACCACTTCGCGGATGAGGCAAGGAACGCGGATATGATCATCGTGGGCGCCCCCGCTTACTGGGGAAACATCCCGGGCCCGCTTAAAAACCTGTTCGACAGAAACGTCACGACCTTTGAGTATATCGAAGCAGGACCAATGAAAAAGCTGCCGTCTCCCCGCCTCAGGGGAAAGAGCGCGATCTTCGTGGTAGCCTCGGGCTCGCCCTTCCCGTTCAACCTGATGTCGAACCAGGCCGGCGGCACCATAAGAGCGCTCAAGACCGTCTTCAAGGCCGGCGGAATTAAAATCCGCACTGTCTTTGCGATCGGAGATGCATACCGCTTCCGGGAACGCGAAGAAAGGGTTATGCGAAAGGCAAAAAAAATCGCGCTCGGATTATAATACCTGAGTATCTCATATGTGTTCCCTGTACGGGAACGACAATTAGACCACCTTTAAACCTCGTAACTGCGCTGCAGGTTTTTATAGGACAAGGCCTCGAGCAAATTGCGCTTTTCAATGGAATCGCTCCCGCCAAGATCCGCGATAGTGCGCGCGACTTTAAGAAGACGGAAAAATGAGCGGGCCGAAAGGTTCATCCTCCCCATCGCGCTTTCCATAACCGCGACCGTATCATCCGTGAGCGCGCAATAGCGCTTGACCTCCGGATTGCTCATGCGCGCGTTGCAGGAGGTTCCGCCGGGACCGAACCGGCGCGACTGTATTTCCCTCGCCCTGAGCACCCTTTCCCGGATTTCCGAGGACGGCTCTCCCCCGCCGCCGTCCATCAGGTCGCGGTACGGAACGCGCGGCACCATGACCTCGATATCGATGCGGTCCAGTATGGGACCGGAAATTTTCCTGAAATAGTTCTTTACCGAGGACGGGGGGCAGGAGCACGCCGTCTCCGGATCGAACAGGAAGCCGCACCTGCATGGATTACTCGATGCCACCAGCATGAAATCCGCCGGGAAGGTCACGGAACCGCTCGCGCGGGCGATCGTGATCTCACTGTCCTCAAGCGGCTGGCGGAGCGCCTGGATGACGTTCGTCCTGAATTCAACGAACTCGTCCAGGAACAGAATACCGTTATGCGCAAGGGAAATCTCCCCGACCGAGGGTATCCTTCCCCCGCCCACCAGCGCCGCGTCGGAGCTCGTGTGATGCGGCGCCCTGAAGGGCGGCTCCGTGATGAGCCCCTCCCCGGGGCCCAGCATGCCCCCCAGCGAATGGATCATCGTGCTGCCGATCGCCTGCTCCCTCGTGATGGCGGGCAGGATCGTGGGGATGCGCCGCGCGAGCATGGTTTTGCCCGATCCGGGGGGACCGTACAAGAGGATATTGTGGTGCCCTGCAGCCGCGATCTCGATAGCGCGTTTCGCGGTTTCCTGTCCCCGCACCTCACTGAAATCGTTCCTGAACAGGGATTCGCGGCAGGGGCCGGGGCCTCCCCGGTAATGCGGGACGTTCCCGCGGCAAGCCTCGATCGCCTCGGCGATCGACGAAACGGGGAATATCGCGATTCCCTCGATGGCCGCCGCCTCGTTCCGGTTTTCATGGGGAACGACTATCCTTTCATACCCGTGACGCATGAGCCTGATCGCCATGGAGATGATTCCCCTCACGGGTTTCACACGGCCGTTCAGGGCGAGCTCCCCCACCATGGGCATCGCGCGAAGCTCGCAGGCCAGCTGCCCGGTCGCTTTCAAAATGGCCAGGGCGATCGGGAGATCGAAATTCGCCCCCTGTTTCCTGAAACCGGCGGGCGCAAGGTTTACCACGTAATTTTTAGGGGGAAACTCGTATCCTGAATTTTCAACCGCGGAGCGGATACGCTCCCTCGCCTCGCGTATCGTGGAATCCGGCAGGCCCACGATGATGAAGCCGGGCAATCCCTTCACGATATCGACCTCGATCTCCACTACGTGCGCATCGATCCCCTGCGTCGCGAATGAAACCGCCTGTGCAAACATGTCTTCCCCCGGGACAAATCCGCACACCCAAAAAAAAGGGGCGGCGGTCCTTGTGTGGAGGACCGCCGCCCCTTATCGATTCAATGCCGTGAAGCACCGGCCCCCACCCTTAATCCGGACGAGGGCCTGAAAAAACTAACTCATTTCTTTTACCATGAATTTTTTTCGCACTATACGCACGACAAGCGCAATGAGCGCAATAAACACGATAAACGCGGCGAACGCGATCCAGGTAAGCTTGGTGCCCCTCGAAAGAAGCGATACCGGATTCCAGCTCGGCTGCTTCACGATCCTGCCCTGGGACTTCGCGTATTTCGCGGGAATATCCGGCGTACCGTCGTTATCCGTATCCTTGAAGGAGCGGATAAAATCCATCACCCCCACCCATTCCTTAAGCTCCTGGATACCGGGCTTGTTCTTGTCGGCATCGACGCGCTGATCGACCAGGCTCGTAACGGTCTGGCCTTTGCGGTCTTTGGGAACTATGTCGAGGAAATGGAAGGTGTAGTCCCCCACGACTTTGAGGAAGGTCGTATCGTAGATGTTCGCGGCGATGCGGTAGAGCTGGGTGTTGCCGCTCGAGTAATCGAGCTCCTTGAACCCCTCTTCTTCGCTCCCCAGCCATATCTCCGTGACACGGTCGAAAATCACGCGGTGCGGATTGTAGGTGAACTTGACCCCCGACAACTGCAGGAAGTAATCATTCCCCTTCATGGGATATATGCTGGTGAGCACTTCCAAGGCCTTTTTGATCTCGGATGCGTACACGTAGATGGTGACAAGGGGATAGGCCATCGTGTCGTCCATGCCCACGCCCAGCGGGATGGTGCGGAACACGTCCGCCACGCACACCTTCCCGGTTTTTCCCTTGAGCAGGTGGTCACGGATGACCCCGTTCGATTCCACGCCCAGCGCCACTTTCGTCACCGGGTCCGCGGGATCGGAATCGTATTTGTTCACATACCAGCGGATCGAGTCGGTGATGAGATTGCCTATCGGGGACTCGTCCTCGATCGTTTTAAGATCGAATCCGGTTTCCGCGATCACCTTCCAGTATGAAAGGTTATGCTCGCGCAGCACGGCCTGGTCGATGTACGCGATGAACCCGTCGATCTGGCCCTGGATGGTCATGTCGGCGGGGATGCTGTCGTTTATTTCGACGAGCTTGTACTTTTCCACACTCGCCTTTCCGTTTGCCCAGGCCACGTCCAGTACGCCTAAAAACTTGCCGTATTCGTAGGCCTGCACGATTATCACGCCGTTCACCAGCAGGGGCTTGTCCTGCATGGTGTGGGTGTGCCCGCTTACAATCACGTCAATACCCGGTACCTGCTTTGCGAGCGCCTCGTCCTCCGATTCGCTGCCAAGGTAAAGCCCGCTGTGCGAGATACAAATCACCATCTCCGCCTTCTCCTGCTCGCGCAGGAGCTTCACCATCTCCCTGGACGCCTCGATCTTGTTCTTGAATTTCACCGGTGACGCGAAGGGCGAATCCCCGATCGCGATATCGCCGATCACCCCGAAAAATCCGACCTTAATCCCGTCAATGATCTTCACGGTGTAGGATTTAACGACACCCTTCTTGAAAACCGCTTCGAGCGAGTCGTCCTTGTCGCTCTCGGCGGAAAAGATCGCGCTGGAGAAGACGATTTCGGGCATCCCCTTCGCCGCACCCGCGGTCAATATGCCGGCGAGGCCCTTCGGCATAAGGTCGAATTCATGGTTTCCCAGGGTGACCATATCGTATCCCATGGCCTTCATGATCCTGAGCTCGAAGGCCTCCTCGCGCGCGGCCATGTGGAACAGCGAACCCATGGTAAAGTCGCCCGCGTCCAGGAGAAGAACCGGGTTGGTGCGCGCCTTCCGCTCCGTTTTTATCGCGGTCGCGAGCCGCGCGTAGCCTCCTATCGTGGCGTCATCCCCGGCCTTCGCGGGGGTATAGTCGAGCTCGGGCGAAAAGCCCATGAGATGAGAATGCAAGTCGTTCGTATGGAGAATGGTGATCGTCTTATCCGCCGCTATGAGCGGTATGGCGCACGCGAAAAGCAGGGCGGCCGCCATTGCGAGCAATCGTTTCATCGGGAATCTCCTTGGAAATTTTTAGTGTATATCGGGGGGTCCGATACACGAATCCTAGGGGGCGCTCCCTCCTAAATCAAGAAAAATATTGAATTGCGGATGACCGCACGGTCGGCCGATTTATGGGCCGCGTCCTAAAAAAATCATTGCACATACAACGCCGCGGGCGGGATGCTGAACGCGCGGATATCCTATGACGACACTCGGTACACTCCACCTGGAAAGCCCCCTGCTGATGGCCCCCATCGCGGGCTTCACCGATTCTCCCTTCAGGAGGATCGTCCGGCGTCACGGCGCGGGAATTACCTATACCGAGCTCATCAGCGCCGAGGGAATAGTGCGAGGATGCAGGAAGACCATGGAGCTCATGCATTTTTCTGCCGAAGAGCGTCCCCTGGGCATCCAGATATTCGGCATGGATGCGGACCGCATGGCCCAGGCCGCCGAGCTCGTCTGCGAGCTTGGTCCCGATCTCATCGACATCAACATGGGGTGCTGCGCCCCCAAGGTGTGCCACAGCGGATCGGGGGCCGCGCTTCTCCGGGACCTGGACCTGCTGGGTGAGATCGCGACAGCCGTGGTAAAACGGGCGCACATCCCCGTGTCCGCGAAGATCCGTCTCGGCTGGGACGACGATTCCAGGAATTACCGCGAAACCCTGCGCGTGCTCGAAGGTTCGGGAATTTCCTTCGTGACCGTGCACGGACGCACCCGGTCCCAGCGCTATTCCGGCCGCGCCGATTGGGAGGCCATCGCGGAAATTCGCGCGCTCGCCTCGATTCCCGTGATCGGCAACGGGGACATCGTATCGCATGACCAGGCGCTACATCGCCTTGCGGAATCCGGGTGCGCGGCGGTCATGATCGGAAGGGGAGCGCTTGGAAATCCCTGGATATTCAGCGGCAGGCAGCCTTCCATGGCCGAGCGCGCCGCGGTCATCCGCGCGCATATCGATCTCATGGTAGAGCGCTTCGGGAATTACGGCCTCATCCTCATGCGCAAGCACCTGGTGCGCTACGTGCACGGCGTAAAGAACGCGTCCCGGATCCGCGACACCCTCGTCCACCTGGATACTTACGCGGACATCATCGCGGTCATTGATTCCCTGGGTGAGATCACGGAGCACGCGGAAGACGCGACGGCGTGGAATGCCCCGCTTGACTTTAAAATGGAAGAATTCGAATGAACACGGGAACGCTTTATGTTATAGCCTCGCCCATCGGCAACCTGGAAGATATCACCTTCAGGGCGCTCAGGATACTCAGGGAAGAGACGAAGTGCGTCTACTGCGAGGACACGCGCCAGACGCGCAAGCTCCTGGAACATTACGGGATCAAGATATCGGCGCGCTCGCTGCACGCGCATTCGTCCGAAGGCCGTATCGGCGAGGCGCTCGACGTCCTGAAGGGGGGGGAATCCATCGCCTACCTCACCGATTCCGGAACGCCCGGGGTCTCCGATCCGGGATCAAGGCTCGTCGAGGCGGCGCACCTGGCGGGCATACCGGTTGTCCCCATACCGGGCGCATCGGCCCTCCCAACGCTTTTGTCCGTGGCGGGTTTCGCCGGGAAAACCGTCATCTTCACGGGATTCCTGAGCAAGCGCGAGGGGCGTATGCGGAGGGAACTGGAGCGCTACCGCGATATCGAGTCCGTAATCGTCATGTACGAATCGCCGTACCGGGCAAAAAGGCTCCTTGCCCTGCTGTGCACGATATTCCCGACGTCCCGGATCGCAATCGGCCGCGAAATGACGAAGTACCATGAAGAGATTATCACGGGCGAGGCCCCGGAGATCGCGCAGGGGCTGGACGGGCTCACCCAGAAGGGCGAATTCACCATCGCCGTGTGGAATCGACCGTCCGGAACCGCCCTGCCCGCGGAAGATGATGAAGCCTGAATCAAGGCCCGGGCCGCTTGCTGAATTCCAGCGATTTCGGTATATTTAGGCATGAATCGTGCGGATGAGTCATTATTCATTAAAGATTTGACAAATTGCGCCGATAATTGTAACAGATAGAGTAAGAGGGCAATGACCATGGTTATTGATAAAATCGGCAACATTAACAACATCGTCGAACCCAAGGGTACGAAAGCGACGCCCAAGGCGCGCGAGACCGGAAGGGCCGACCAGATCGAAATTTCCTCGGAGGCCAAACAGGCGGCCGAGCTGTCCAAATACACCCAGATCGTCAAGGAAACGCCCGACATACGCACCGAGAGGGTGAGGGAAATCAAGGCCCGTATCCAGGACGGCACCTACGACAAGTTCAACGACGACCAGGTGCTCAAAATGGTAGCGGACCGGATCGCCACCTACCTGTTGCGCAAGTAAAGGGAGCAGGTACATCATGATGAGGAAAAAGCGGAGGAAACCATCCGCTTTTTTTATCCCTGCAGAAAATGGCCACCGCGATTAAATCCATCACCGTCCCCGATTTCTATATCCCGACCGAGGTCTACCTCAAGCAGGACGTCGTATCCGAGCTCGGGGGCATCGTGAGCGCGATCGGGTCGCGCGCGCTCATAATCACCACCCCGCGCGATCTCCAGAAATTTTCGGAGGCGCTCGACCGCGTCTCCCACAGCCTTCACGGTTCCGAGGTCTCTCTCATCGTGTACGATGACCTTGTGGATTCCCCCAATACCGAGTACGTCGATTCCGCCACCTATTTCGCCAAGAAGTCCCATTGCGACGTGATCCTCGGGTTCGGGGGGATCGATTCAATAAATGTCGCAAAGGCGGTCTCCCTGCTCGCGACCAACTTCCTGTTCTGCGACGATCTCTTCGAGAACCCGCACGTGAATGCGCCGCTGCCGCTGGTGACCATACCCACGCAACCCGTGTTCGGGTTCGAGATTTTACCGCAGCTCTATATCAACGAAATCAAGAACCATTTCAAGCAGGTATACGCCCACAGGTATCTCTACCCGCGCGCCACGGTGATCGATCCCTCCTTCTCGACGGTGATCGACGACGAATCCACCGCGTACGCGAGCATTTCGGCGCTGTCCCTGGCCACGGAATCGGTCATTTCCAAAACCACCAACCAGATGGTGAATACCTACGCGCTCAAGGCGATCGACCTTACCTTCAAGTTCCTGCCCCTGGCATACCGGGAACCGGCGAACATCACGGCGCGCGCGAACCTGGCGATGGCGTCCGTGATGTCCGGCATCGCGTTTACCGTCTGCAACCTGTCGGTAAGCATGGCGATCGCGCTCGCCCTGTCATCAAGGACCGACGTCACGGTCCCCCAGGCGATGGCCCTCCTTCTCCCGCATGTCATGGAATACAATCTCACCTCCTCCCCCGGCAAGTACGTGCAGATGTCCAAGGTCATGGACGAGGACGTGCGGGAAATCACGGTCATCGAGGCCGCCATTAAGGCGGTCGAGGGCGTCCGGAAGCTCGAGATCGACACAGACATACCCCAACGCCTGTCCCACTTCGACCTGCCCAAGACCGAATTTTCGCGCATCGCGGAAATCGCGCTCTCCTATCCCTTCCTGGAAAACGCGCCCCGACCGCTCTCCCGGGACGAAATCGAAACTATATTAATCGCGGCATACTGACCCCCATGCGAGAATCGCAGCTCAAGGAAATGCTTGCCCGTTTCAAGCGGGGCGATATCGAGGAGCGGGAAGTCGTATCGGCGCTCGCGTCGCTCCAGTTTGAAGATCTCTCGTTCGCGAAAATCGATCATCACCGGGAGCTGCGCTGGGGATTCCCGGAGGTGATCTTCTGCGAGGGGAAGACCCCCGCACAGTCCGCGGCCATCGCCGGAAAGATCGTCGCCAGGGGCTCCAACCTGCTCGCGACCCGCGCCAACAGGGAGACCAGCGACGCGATCAAGGCCGCGATTCCCGCCGCGGTTTACCACGAAACCGCCCGAACCGTCACGGCGCTCGTCCACGAGCCCGAAAAAATCAGGGGAAAAGTGCTTATCGTCACCGCCGGCACCTCCGACCTTCCCGTCGCGGGCGAGGCGGAGGAAACCGCACGCATGCTCGGGCTGGATGCCGCCACGCAGGGCGACATCGGCGTCGCCGGCATACACCGCCTCATGCATTACCGGGAGCAGATCGAGTCGGCATCCGTCGTGATCGTGGTCGCGGGTATGGAGGGCGCCCTTGCCTCGGTCGTGGCCGGGCTCGTCCAGGCACCGGTGATCGCGGTTCCCACCTCGGTGGGATACGGGGCCTCGTTCCAGGGACTCGCGCCCCTCCTGGGGATGCTCAATTCGTGCGTCCCGGGCGTCGCCGTGATGAATATCGACAACGGTTTTGGCGCCGCCTTTCTCGCCTTCAAGATACTCCGCGCCGCAGCGAAGCTTGCGGAGCCGGCCCCGTGAAGGCGGTCATCTTCGACATCCAACTGGGCGCTTCGGGGGACATGCTGCTCGCCGCGCTGCTGGACCTGGGACTGGACCCGGACGCACTGCGTACGCGCCTCCAGGGCCTCGGGCTTTCAGGCTGGGAGCTGCGCCCGGACCGCATAATCAAGCACCACATCCGGGGAATGCGTGCCGGCGTATCGGCGCGCGAAGAGACCCGCGAACGGCACCTTTCGGATATCCGCGCGATCATGGAGGCCGCGAATCTGGAGCGCGGCGAAAAGGACGACATCATGAAGGTCTTCACCACCCTCGCCCGCGCCGAGGCAGCGGTTCATGGCTCCGAAATCGAACACGTGCATTTTCACGAGGTGGGAGCGCTGGACAGCATCGTCGACATCGCCGCTTTTTGCCTGGGCGTGCGGATGCTCGGTATCGGCACAATACTCTTCACCGATTTCTGTTTCGGCTCCGGCACGGTCGTCACCCGGCACGGCGAAATGCCCGAGCCCGTTCCCGCGGTGCTCGAGCTCAGCCGGGGCTTTCGCATCCGCATCACGCCCCGCACCGGGGAAATGATCACCCCCACCGCCGCTGCCATTCTCGTCGCGCTCGGGGCGCAGATACAAGGGACGGCCGGGTACGTTACGCTCGGGTCGGGCGTGGGATTCGGCACCAGGGATTACGGCGTCCCCTCGTACACGAGGGCGATCCTGGTCGAAGCCGGCGAACCCGCTCAAAGCCTCCTCCAGATCGAGTTCACCATCGACGACATGAATCCGCAGATATATCCCCACCTTATCGCCCGGGCGATCGAGCTTGGGGCACGTGACGCGTACATCGCCCCGGTTATCATGAAAAAGGGCCGGCCGGGAACGCTGGTGACCGTGCTTGCTCCGGAAGGACTGCGCGGCCGCCTGGGGGAGATGATCTTCAGGGAGACGACGACGCTGGGTATTCGATCGTTCCCCGTGGACCGGGAAATCCTCGAACGCAAGTTCGAGTCCGTCACGATCGCCGGCAGGGAGATTCGAATAAAGACGGGCTATTACAGGGGCGAGCTTGTCAACGTTCAGCCGGAATACGAGGATTGCCAGGCATGCGCGCGGGAATCGGGGATTGCGCTCAAGGAAATAATGGCCGATGCGACCAGGAAATTCCGGGAGGCGAAGGGCTTAGACCGCTAACTCTTCCATGGTGAAAATCTGTTCGATATCCAGCACTATTACGAACCCGTCTTCGAGTTTTGCGATGCCCACGATGTAGCGTCCCGATATGCCCTTGACCACGGGGGGCGGCGGCTCGATATCCTTCGACTCGACCTTAACCACGTGGCTCACGGAATCGATCGCGAGTCCTACCTTTTTCCCGCGGATGTCCACCACGATCGCGCGCTTGTCCGAACGGTCGCCGCTCTCCTCGATCCGGAAACGCCTGCTCAGGTTGATTATGGGAATCACCTTCCCGCGCAGATCGATGACGCCCAGTATATGATCCGCCGACTTGGGAAGCAGGGTGACTTTCGGGAGCTTCAATATCTCCTGGACCTTCAGGATGTCGATACCGTACTCTTCCTTGCCAATCTTGAAACAAACGATTTGCAGGGAGGTAGAGGTTTTATCTGTCTTTTCCATCGTGGCAAGTCCTCCGGCCGAATGTCGTCGCCTGGAAGTATCCTAGCGACGCCCGTTGCACATTTCAAGAACAAATTCCGGGGTAGGGAAAAAATGAGGCCGGCGGGATCAGAAGTAATAGTACCCGTAGACGTATGAGGTCAGGCCGGCCGCCAGGAAAAGGATTACCTTGATCACCGACGGCTCCCTGCCGCGGACAAGCATGTCGAAGGCTCCTATGCCCATCCCGAAAACACCGGCGGTTATACCCACGATTACGAAGTCGCGGTTATAAAAATACAAGCCCATACAGATCGCGAGCCCCAGGATCACGTCGATCAGTTCCTTGAAAAGTCTTGGGGCCTCCCGGCGAATAGACGGTTCGCCGGTTTCGAATCCCTGGGCGTCCTCTTCCTTAAAGTACCGGCGCCGGGTGCGCTCCAGGAGCTCCTGCCTGCCTTCTTTTTTATCGGTTACTTCGGCCGATTTCGCGCTGGGCTTCCGCTGCTGGTCCAGAACCGCGCGAACGGCATTGCGCACGTCGCGCGGGGGCAGGGTGTTGAAGTATTCCGCCCTCTCTACCAGCCTGTCCATCACCCCCGATTCCCTGCCGGTGGTGACGTTTTTTTCGGTCATGACCTTGCCGTTGGTTACAACCGCGTAATAGGGGTTCCCCCCTTCGTTCGCGTCCTCGATGAAGAGGCGTATCCGCTTTTCCTTGAGGTTGAAGTCCACACGGAGGTAATCCCCGGACGCCGTCGTCATAAAATACGCCATCTGGTAGCCGCGCATCTCGGAGGCACGCCTCTTCCATCCGGATTCCTTGGAATCTTTTTGCGAGGGGCTCTTTTTGATTTTCCGTGCCGTCATGTCCCTTCTACCGGTTCCGCGGTACACCTCGCGAGGCGCATACACAAAGGAGATTGGCCGGCGCATTGCACATCAACCAATCTCCCCTGGCGCTCGCGATTCCGTTATGCGTCTATTTTTTCTTATGACGATTCTGTCTTCTTCTCTTCTTCCGTTTATGGTTCGCGATCTTCTTTCTCTTTTTCTTTCTACCGCAAGGCATAGCCCTCTCCTTCTGGTCAAATAATAAAATATCCGTTCACCATGCGACTAGCGCAGGTTATCGACTTCGGTTTTCCTGGGTTCTTTCTCGGCCGGCTGTTCCAAGCCAAGTCCCAGCGGCATCCCGCTTTTTTCGGGTGCAATGATCACTTTCACATTGTCCCCCAGCCTGTCAATATAAATATATTTCAGGAGGTCCGGATTCGATTTGATGAGGCGGGCTATCTCGGAGAGCTTTTCTATGAACTCCTTCCTCGCCAGCTTCTCGCGTTCCAGTCCTGCATTGAGCGCGATCATCTCCTTGCGGTTGTTCTTTTCAAGAACCCGAAGCTCATCCAGGTAGCGGAGGCCCTCGTAATAGGTCCCATACCCCGGCACGATCAGCGCGCCCGACCTATCCAGCGCAATGATGCGCAGTCCCTGGCGCTCCGCATACACGGCGAGCTTCTCATGCGCCGATTTGAACATGGCGTCCATCGCCGCTATCAAGGCGTCCCTGTTGAAATCGGGCGCCAGGTAGGGCGAGAATTCCTTCATAAAGAAACCTTCGAGCGCCCTTTTGCACAGGGCGATCACCGCGTGTCTGTCCTTCACGAGACGAACCGGATCGACAAGAAGCCGGGCCGGATCGGCTTCGACTGCAAGGGTGATCGGCATGCGTATCGAGTAATACTCGCTGTTAAGCTCGTCAAGGGGCGGAATGGGAAGCCGGATCTCCACCAGCTCGGACACCCTGCACGGAAACCGGGTGAGGGAGACCCTCCCCGGAATGAGGGCGTGCGGCAGGAAATTGTAGCCCGGCGCCAGGAGCAGGCATTCGCCGTTCTGCTGGTTTTCCGAAACCGCATACTCGTCCGGCGCGATTTTGATCACCGCGGTAAAATACGCATACCCGATGAAAAGCAGCAGGATCAGCGCGACCCAGATTCCATATGGTCGTCTCATTTCACGCCCCGAACCGTTATATCTCCTCTTCGCGGTATTGCAGCGGCTTTATCGGAACGATCGTGGATACGGCATGCTTGTAAATCAGGTTCTGCCGCTTGTCAACCTCCACGAGGATGGTGAAATTATCAAAGCTCAGTACTTTCCCCTTGATCGGCACGCCGTTCATGAGATAGATGGTCATGTCCACCCTCTCCTTGCGGGCGAGATTGAGATAATTGTCCTGCAGATTCTTTGTTTGTTTTAACATCTGTACATCCCCGTAGTAAAATTTTTGACAGACGGCCGGAGAACGGTTCCTTTATATTTTAATTTCCAACCATGAGTATATCAGGGACTTTATTTTTGCAAGATCAAATTCCTCGAACCAGCGCACCTCCCGGTTCTTCCTGAACCACGTCATCTGGCGTTTCGCGTACCGCCTGGTTTCGAGCTTAATCTTCTCGACGGTCTCCGGAAACCCCGGCCCCCCGTCCAGGTGGGAATTCAGCTCCGCGTAGCCGATGGACTTCATGGACTTGAGCCCCGGGCCGTATCCCCTGCCCCTGAGCGCCTTTACCTCGTCCAGGAAGCCCCGCTCCATCATGCGGTCCACCCGCGCGTCGATGCGCCGATACAAAAGCCCCCGGTCGGGATTGAGCCCTATATACAGGACTTCCGGCGAATCGGCCCCCGCGGTTCCTTTGAACCATTCGCTGAGCGGGATGCCCGTTCCCCTGAACACCTCCAGTCCCCTTAGAACGCGCTGGCGATCATTGGGATGTATTCTCGCCGCGAAGGGGGCGTCGATATCCCCGAGCTCTTCGTACAGCGCCGGGAGACCCCGCACCTCCATCTCCATGGAAAGCCCCTCCTTGACGAGGCCGTCGATACGCGGTATCTCCGCCAGGCCCTTGAAGAAGGCGTCTATGTAAAGACCGGTGCCGCCCACGAAAAGCGGTATTTTGCCCCGCTCCTCGATGACCAGCATCGCTTCCCGCGCCGCGCGGCAGTAATCTCCCGCGGTAAAGGGGAAATCGGGGTCCACGATATCCACCAGATGATGAACGACGGATTCCCGCTGCGCGGGGGCCGGCTTTCCGCTTCCGATATCGAGAAGCCGGTAAACCTGGACGGAATCCGCCGATACTATCTCGAAATGCCCGCCGCCGATCATGAGGGAGAGGTCCGTTTTCCCGGATGCGGTCGGTCCAACGACTGCAACAGCTTTTATCTTGCTATTTTCCTTATAAACGGAGCGCGTACGCCCCGGATTTATTCTTCCACGCCCAGCTTAAACTTGATAGTCTCGTTCAACGCCAGAAGCAGGATATTGGGCACAACCTTCCAGTTCGTGTCTTCCTCGGGGTACTCCTTGATGTTCCCGATTTTATCCACCATCACCATCGTTGCGCGCGAGAAGATATATCTGTTCTGGTTATACGCTATCAGCTTTTCCAAAGGAATTATCACGTGCGACCTCCCACTCCCTGATAAATGGCTCCATCCGGCGCGTCCTGCATCGTTCGGCCTGGATGATAGCCCTGAAATCATTTACGGCACGCCCGACATCGTCATTGATCACAATATAGTCAAAATTTCCGTATTCCTGCAACTCGGTGACCATTGTGCGCATTCGGACCCTGAGCGTATCTTCCGTTTCCGTATTTCTGTCACGCAGGCGTTTTTGTAGAACCGACGGTGAAGGGGGTACGACAAACACGAATACCCCGTTCTCCAGCCGTGCTTTGAGGCCGCGGGCACCCTGTACATCCACGTCGAATATGGGGATTTTTCCCATGCGGTGTATCCTGTCAACCTCTTTTTTAGAGGTAGCATATTTGTTGTTGTGAACTATCGCCCATTCCAGGAACTCATCGTGCCTCTTCATATCCTCGAAATCCCCTTCCGATACGAAGTGGTAATCCACCCCTTCCTTCTCGTCCGGGCGCGGCGGGCGTGTCGTAGTCGAAATTGAGAATTCCAGCCCCGTCTCCAATTTAAGGAGGGCGCGGATTATGGTGCTCTTGCCGGCTCCCGAGGGGGCGGAGACGACGATCGATAGGCGGCTATTCGGCATCGCTCGATAGTCGGTTGGAAAGGGTCTCGGGCTGCATGGCGGACAGGACTATGTGACCGCTGTCCATGATTATTATGGCCCTGGTCTTCCGGCCATGGGTGGCGTCGATAAGCAGTTTGTTATCCTTGGCCTCTTCCCGAATGCGCTTCCCGGAAGCGGACTGCGGGGTGATCACGCCGATGACGCGCCCGGCTACAACGGCGTTGCCAAATCCGATATTAATGAGGGTTGTCTTCATCCTGCACACCCTATACGATATTTCTGCATTGCTCGCGTATCTTGTCGATATGATTCTTCATGTCGACCACGAGGTGCGCTATCTCGGAGCTGTTCGCCTTGGAGCCTATCGTGTTGATCTCGCGAAACATCTCCTGGGCAAGGAAGTCCAGCTTCTTGCCCACCTGCTCGTTCTCCTTCATCACCTGGCGAAACTTCACCATGTGGTCTTTCAGCCGCATGATCTCCTCGTTGACATCGTGCTTGTCGGCGAGTATCGCGACTTCCGTGTACAGCCTTGTGTCCTCGATCTTCGCGCCCGCTATTGCCTCGATGCTTTTCGTGAGCTTCTCGTAGAGGCCGCGCGCCATCTCGCCCGAGCGTTTTTCGATCGTCTTCACCCGGCCCGCGATCTCGTCCAGCGATTTCTTCAAATCGCGGGCTGTGGACGCCCCTTCCCTCCGGCGCATCCTGATTGCCATTTCCATGGCCGCCTCGACCGCCTTGAAGACCTCATTCCGGCTCTTCTCCTGGAGAACCGATTTCTCGCGGCTGATCACCCCTTCCATTCCCAGCAGCACGTCGACGCTCACCGGGTTTTTTATCTTGAGCTCATCGACTGCCCGGGTAACCTCCCGGTAGTACTTTTTTAAAAGCTCGCGATCCACCGATACCGCCCGCGTCTCGGCCCAGTCGTAAATCTCGATGGAAAGCTGCACCTTCCCGCGCCCAAAGCCTTTCTTTAATACGCTCTCGAGCTCGCTCTCGTCGTTCCGCATGATGCGGGGAAGGTTCACCTCGATCTCCAGGTACTTGGAGTTGAGCGATCGAATTTCCGTCGAGAAAGAGAACTGCGGGGCCGTCCGCTCCGCGAATCCGTAACCTGTCATGCTTTCCATGGGCGCCTCAAAGGATTTTTTCGGAACGACCGAGCGACCGTATCTTGAGCTGCCCGTTCTCGGCGTAAAAATCGATGGTCCTGCCGTAGTCGCCCCCCACGTCCTCGGCGACGATGCCGATCCCCTGGGCCTGGAGCACCTCCCGGACCTTCTTCACGTTGTTCCGGCCGATCTCGCTCATCATGCTGCTCTCGGAAATTTTGAACATCATGGCCCCGCCCACGATCTTCGCCTGGATATTCGACCTTTTCGCCCCCGATTCCTCCATCCTGGTGATGAGCAGGGGGATGGCCGTATCGGCGTATTTCTTCTCGTTGGAGTTCGAATCGGAATGCTCGGGCAGCATGATATGCGAAAGCCCGGCGACCCTTGACGACGGGTCGTGAAGGCATATCCCCACGCAGGAACCCAGAATGGTCCTCAGGATATCGGGCGTCATGGCGACGCCGATATCGGCGATGCCCACGTTGACGAGTTTAAAATTCATTCGCGCGCTCCTTGGGAACATACACCGGCGAGTCCAGGAGTTTCACATAGACGAAATCCTCGGAGATGGAATGAAGCGTCTCTGAATGGCCGATATAAAGGTATCCTGTTTTCGCGAGCACCTTCGCGAATCCCCCCACGAGCTGCCGCTGGTGCTCCCGGTCGAAATATATCATCACGTTGCGGCAGAAGATCACGTCCATGTCCTTGGGATACTGGTTCTTGAACAGGTTGAGGTAGTAGAATTTCACCAGCTTCTTCGCGCTTTCGCTTATCGCGAACACCTCGGGATACTGCTTATCCTGGATGAAATATTTTTTCATGATTTCGGGCGGCACCTTCTCTATCCTGCGGCCCGAGTACTCCCCCTTGCGCGCGAAATCGAGCACGGAGGGCGCTATGTCGGTGGCGATGATCTCGATCTGCCATCCCTGGAACAGGTTTAGGTTTTCAAGCACGCAGATCGCGAGGGTGTACGGTTCCTCCCCCGTGGAGCAGCCAGCGCTCCAGATGCGAAGCCGCTTATCGGTCTTCTTTTTCGATATGTCCGGAAACGAGTGCTTTATGAGGGCTTCGAATTGGCGCTCGTTCCGGAAAAAATAGGTCTCGTTCGTCGACACCACGTCGATAAGCTCTTCGATTTCCTTGGACTTGTCGGGGAGTTTCTGAATGTAGTCGAAATAGTCGGTGAATGAATCGAGCTTGAGCGCCTGGAGACGCTTGCGCAGCCTGTTGGAGAGCAGGGTGATCTTGGTGTCCTTCATGAAAATCCCGCTCTCATCATAGATGAGCCTCGCGAATTTCCTGAATTCCTCTTCGGTGAGACGCTTGATCATACTGAAGTCAATCAACTGGTTATACCTCTTCCATTCATACGAAGGCCTCGTCACCCCGGGGCGACGGGTCACACGCGACCAGTATATCACCTTTCCGGAAATCCGTACGATTTCACAACGATTTATTAAGATTGAGCACGAGCCTGATTTCACCCGGCGGAATGGATGAACTGCGGGAAAGCATTTCAAGCGAATAGCCCTGCCTGTACAACTCCGCCGCCAGCCCGTACTTGTCATCGGAATCCTGGAACATCTCGGCAAGCTCGTCCTCGCTCAGATCCGGCTCGCCCGCGTCGGCTTCCCTTTCCGCTGCCATCGGCTTTGCGTTCTGCAATTCGCGCTCGATCAGGCCCCCGCCTTCCCCAGTATGCACGAAAACGCCGCCTTGTAAAGCGCTTTTCCGGACGGGAGCGTCGGGTTTACCCGCGGCGGACTCGTCGCGGGTAAGCCGGGCATAGACGAATTCCAGGAGCGAGTTCCTCAGCTTGAGGGCCCTCTCGCCAAGCATCCGCATTGTCATGGATACGTGGAAGGCGAGACCGGGCTCCCCGGGTGCGGACATAGTGCCGTTCCCGGTCTCCCTTGTACGAAACGAAGGGGCGGGATCGGGCCTTTCGACCTCGGCGATCCAGTCGGGTTCGGGCGTTGTGCGGCGGGCGTTCCCGGCCGGTTCGCGCGGGGCGGAAACGTCGTCGTCCATGAGGCTGATATCGACGCTGCGGAGCGCTCCCGTGTTCGCGAGTATCTTTTTCATGATCGCGATCCTGTTCTCGAGTATCGAGATGTTGCGCTCCGCGGTTTCGTTGAACTCCCGGATCACTTCGTCCATTTCCCGCCTGAACCGCTTCTCGCGGAATTCCGTGGCCGACCGCTCCAGTTTCAGGCTGATCACCAGGTAAAACAGCGCCCAGAGAATAATATTAATAAATATCAAAACGGCGAATTGCATACGCTTCCATCCTTTGCCATGAAGCAGGATTATTTCTTAATATCGACAATGCGTCCGAGCTTTTCGTCCTCGAGGGGCGGGGCCTTTTCGTCGGGACTGCCATGCCCTTTCCCCTCGCCGCGATCGCCATGCCCTTCACCCCGCTTCTGGTTTCGCTCCTCCCGCATTATGATGCCCTTCTCCGCCTTCTTGTTCTCTTCCAGCCGGGAGTTCACCAGGTTGCCCTTGTCCACCGATTCCTTATCGAGAACATGCTGCTGCTCGACCAGTGCCTCCGCTCTCACGTGGGTGGTACGGGCGACCTCGTGCATCTGGCCTACGTTCGACTGCATGTCTATCGGCTTGATTGACATATACCGCTCCTGTACGGTACGAACTGCGCTTCGCGCCTTCCCGCGGCGTGCGGGTCAGCGCCTTTTGCGTATCCGCGCGATCCTGCTTACCTCCTCGCTGATCTCGGGCTTCTCGTATTCCGAAAGCTTGATTTCCCCGCCCTCGAGCGAAAACTTGATATGGTTGTACGGGTCCTTGGCTGCGAAACGCTTGTCCTTGATATAAATCTCCACCCCGGGGTAGACCACCTTTTCGGCGCACACCTTTCCCTTCTGCTCGAGCATGCCCAGGTATTCCTTGAGCTCTTCGAGCTCCATCTTGAGCTCTTCGACCCTGGTCTGTCCCTTTTCCTTCTGCTGGGTAAGCTTCTGCAGCATTTCCAGCTTGTCGGGGGGAAGCTTTCCGCCGGAAACGAGCTTCTGGGAATTCAGGGTGGTTATATCCTTGTTGAGCTTCTCGAGATCCTCCTCGACCTGCTTTTTCACGTTTTCCATGTCGGATATCTGCTGAAGCACCTTAGGATTGATCCCCACGCGCACCTCAGTCTTGGTGAAGGAGTCCGCCCCGATCACGCTCGCGTTCACCTCGTCCCCGGCGCGGATGACGCCGCCCACAACCCGGGCGCGCTTGCCATGGCAGAGCACGCGATTGACCGCGTCGACGTGCGAATGCAGGATGCCCTCGGACGCGATCACGTCCTTTTCCGCGTAGACATGGCACGACTGTATGAAATTCGCGTACACCGATCCGCCGGTAGATTCTATCTTCGCCTCTTCGCGTCCCATCATGCCCTGGCGAACGATGATGTCTCCCTCGGCCTCGAGGAACGCTTTCCCCACGGATCCCTTCACCTCGATGTTGCCGGCGGCCTTCACCACGAAATTGTCCTGCACGTTCCCGCCTATGACCACCGAACCCAGGAATACCACGTTTCCGGTTTCGAGCGAGACGTCGCCCTTGACTACGTACACAGGCTCCACGCTGATCTTCCCGTTGAGAAAAACCACCTGCCCGTTTATCTCGGCGCTCAGCTCGGTTCCGTCCTCGGAGAGTATGGTGCCCTTGCCGTACCTGAACGGGGTGTCCTTCCCGGAGCGCGCGGGAAGTATCCTGTTCGCGATGGACCTCCCCGGAATGCCCTGCTGCGCCGGGACCTTGACGGCGAGTATCTGCCCCACGACCACATTTTCGAGCAGGTCGAGGTTCTTGAAATCGACCTGTCCCTTTTCGTCCTCGGAGAAGCTCACGTTGTTTTTATTGACGCGAACCTTGTAATCGACAAAGGCATCCTTTCCGTGGCGGGGCGGCATTCCCTCCGCGGCAAGGAGCGGACGGCTGTAATCCATTTGATCGAGGTAATCGCGGATCCTCTGCTCCTGGATGCCGGACAGCACGCCTGCGCGCTTGAGGGCGGAGACGACATCGTCAACCTCGAGGTGGCTGCCCGAGAACCGGGGAGGCACGAAATGAACGAATACCTTCATTTCGTCTTCCGATACCTCCACGGTAAGGGAGCCGTCGTATTCGGGATTGGGGATCCAGTCGCCAACCTTCACCGGCTTGCTGGAGGGTGACCGGACTTCCTTTTCGATCTTGCGCAGATCGGCGTTGGTGACGCGCATCGCGAGCAGCCTGTTCTGTATATCGGCGGACTCCACCGCTTTTCTTCCCGGCGAGGCGGGGGTAACGGTGAGCCATATCCCGGTGCGCGTGACGCGGACCTTGAACTTGCCTTCCTGGGTCTTCTCGACGTGCTTGAATTCGATATCGGTTTCAACCGTCCGCGAGAGCTTCTGATCGAGCTCTTCCAGGTCGCCGTATTTGTCTTCGTGCTCAACCTTCAGCTGGCGGACAAGCACCCTGTAGGGCTGCCGTCCCATGCCCAGTACGCCCTTGGTGCCTTTTACCAGTATATCGTAGTCGAGGGAGGAAATTTCCACGCCCAGGTCCTTCGATGCGAGTTCCAGGGCCTGTTTTACCGAGTCGGCGAAGACCTCGATTTCATTTTCGGGGCTTTCATCTTCATCGTCGATAGCGGCCAGTAGATCCTTCAGCTTGCTCATCAAGCTATCCAATAATATTTGACTTAATGCGGCCGAGCCTCCCCCGCAGCCTCATGATCGCCTTCGTGTGCAACTGCGAGACACGGCTCTCGGTCACATCGAGCACGTCCCCGATCTCCTTGAGGGTGAGGTCCTCGTAATAGTAAAGGACTATCACCTTCTTTTCCTTGTCCGGGAGCTTCTTGATCGCATCAATAATATAATCGCGGATCTCTTCCTTTTCAATCAGGACGTCGGGGTTCATATTCTCGGGTGCTTCGAGCGTCTCGAGTATGGAAAGCTCGTCGCTGTCGTCACCCATGTACCAGATGTCGTTGAGCGAGAGCATGGATGTGCCCGAGAGCTTGTTCAGGAGCGTCTGGAACTCGTCCATGGAGATGCCCAGCTCCGACGCGATTTCGTCGTCTTCCACTGTGCGGCCCAGCTTGTTTTCGAGTTCCGATATTACCTGTTCGATCTGTTTCGCCTTCTGGCGGATCGACCGCGGGATCCAGTCGATGGACCTGAGCTCGTCGAAAATCGCGCCGCGTATGCGCGTCATCGCGTATGTCTTGAATTTGATTCCGCGGTTGGGGTCGAATTTGGAGATGGCATCGATCAGCCCGAAGATCCCATATGACACGAGGTCGTCGAATTCGATGCTCTGGGGCATTCCCATCGACACCTTACCCGCCACGTACTTGACGAGGGGGGCATACTTTATGACAAAGTAGTCCCTGAGTTCCTGCTCCCTGGATTTTGCGAATTTCTTCCAGAGATCATCCTCGTTGATGGCGTCAAGTTCCTTGATCCTCTTGTTGTTCATACACGATCCTTTTTCCGGATGTATTATTCCTTATCCCGGCTTATCATCGTTCGTATCGCCTCTGCTATGATCTTGGGCTCGTAACGTATTTTCTTCTCCTCGAGAATATGCTTGCCGAGCTTTCCCTCCTGTGCCTGCGCTCCCACGCGTGCGAAGTCTTTTTCCTTTAGAGGTACGAACGCGGCGGACGTGTCCGCCTTTTGCGCTTCCACAGGCTGCGGCCCGGGATAAGACTCTCCCGCGGCTTCCTCGGGGTCCGATTCGACGGCCGCGGATGAAACACGCTCTACCGCGGGTTCCGATGCTTCCGCGTTTTCCTTCCCCTCCAGGCTTACCGCTACCATCTCTTCCGGGGCGCCTTGCCTGGATAGTCCAAGGCCCGACAGCGCTTCGTAAAGCTCGGGGACGAACCGCCTGAGCACCTCGATTACCCCGAATCCAATCCCCGCAAAAACGGCCGCGAGTACCAGGGACATCACGGCCGCATGGGCGAACCTGTTACCCGCGAGGAGGCTTGTTATAAAGGAAAACACCAAGGCCAGCACGCCAAAGACCGCGCCCACCTTGTGCTCCGGCTTAATACCGCTCAGCTGCACCGATACCGTCCCAGACCGCGCAATATGACATAACAATTACCCCTATCATATGGGCGCTTTTAATCAAGCTATTTTTAACTATTCGGCTTCTTCCTCCTCCTCCGGCTTGAAGAACTGCTTGAAGAAATTCGCGAGACCCGAGCCCCTCCTTTCATCCACCTCCTTGTTCGATATCCGGTCGGCTATTATCTGAACGCATATTGAGGCCTTCGACTTGGGATACGAAACGATAAAGGGCTTCTGGTTACGAATGGACTTGGGAACATACATGTCGTCGAACACGAAACCGAGATTTTCGACCTTAATGTTCAGGAATTGCCCCGCAATGTTAATTACCCTCTGCGCCACGCGTTTGCCCTCGGAAACCGTCATTACGCGGTTCACGATGAGGCGTACGGGCTTATCCGGCGTCTGGGCCGCGATCGATTTTATTATCCCGTAGGCGTCCGTGATCGCGGTCGGCTCGGGGGTGGTCACGACGACCGCCTCGTCCGCGGCGCTTACGAAGGAAAGCACGTTCTGCGAGATGCCGGCACCCGTGTCGATGATCATATAATCGTCCTCGCCCAGGTCGGCCACAGCCTCGATGAACTCGGCGCGCTGCTTGACGTCCAGGTTCGCGAGCTGGTGAAAACCCGATGCGCCCGCGATGATCTTGATGCCTTCAGGCACCTCTATCACGATGTCTTTCAGCTTCTTTTTCCCTTTGATCACGTGATAGAGGTTGAACTTCGGGATGATCCCCAGGATCACGTTTACGTTCGCGAGCCCAAGGTCCGCGTCCAGGAGCGTCACGCTGGATCCGTCCTTTGCAAGCGCTATCGCGAGCGCCACCGCCAGGCTGGTCTTGCCGACGCCCCCCTTGCCGCTTGTAATCGCTATGGTTTTGGTCCTTTTTACCGCCCTGGTCTCGACTACCAGCCTCCTGAGATTCGCAGCCTGATCCACTTCCCTACCCCCTGGATTCAAATTACCGCGCCCATAATCATCCCCGCCACCTTGTCCGCATCGGCCACGTCGATGTCGTTGGGCACCTCCTGGCCGGTCGTGATGTACGAGATGGGCTTTTTATACTTATCGGCAATATCGATGACATTTCCGATATAAGAGGTCTCGTCCACCTTGGTAATTATCACGCTGTCGAAGCTTATCTTGTCGAACGACTTGAAGACGTTTGCCAGATCGGCCTTCTTGGTACAGGCGCTCACGCACAGCACCTTTTCGAAGTCGTATTCCACCATGTCCGCGTAGCTCTTGATTTCCGATATCTTGAGGTCGTTTCGATGGCTGCGCCCGGAGGTATCCACCATGATGATCTCGGCCTTTTCGTGGTCGATTATCTCCTTGAAGGTTTTCTGGTCGTTTACCACGTGAATCGGGATCTTCATGATCTCGGCGTATTTCTTGAGCTGCTCGGTCGCGGCGATGCGGTAGTTGTCGATGGTGATGAAGGCGACCTTGCATTCTTCCCGCAGCGCGAAAATGGCGCCCAGTTTCGCCATTGTGGTCGTTTTCCCGACGCCCGTGGGGCCGATAAACATGATGATTTTCTTCTTGTGCCCCCTCTTGATGGGGCCGCTGGTGATGATCCTGCTTTTCAAGAGCTCCTTCAGGGTTTTTTCTATCTTGAACTTGTCCCTGAGGTCCTCGCGGCTCACGGAGTTGCGAACCTCGTCTATCATCGATTCGCAATCCTTCCGGTCGAAATCGTTTGTCAGGAGCATATCCATGTAGGGTTTGATCGCCATGTCCTCTTCTGAGGTGCAATCCTTATCCCTGTCCAGGCGGCCGGACTGCGTTTCCAGTATCCGGTTGAGCGTGTCCTTCACCTCGCCGAACTCGCGCTCGAGTTTGCGGATCGATCCCGGATCGGCCGGACGCGCCGCGGTCTCCTGCGGTTCCGGGGCGGTGCGGGGCTCCGCTGCGGGGGGCGGCACTATGATCGTGGCCGGGCGCGTGGCGAATTCGGACTTTTTTTCCACGGGCTCGGGGGAGCGCGGCGGAATATACTCGGGCGTCACCGCCTTCTGGGGCGAGGGCCTCAAGGGCTCGCTGTCACCCACCGTGAAATCGATGGTGCTTTTCTTTTCGGGCTTCGCCTTGGGCGCGCCCTTGCGCTCGGGGATGGCCGCGGTGAGCTCGACCAGGTCCTTCGCGAAAAGGCCGGAATTGAAGAGGCCGCCCTCTTTTATGTATTTATGGCTGATCGGGATCGCATCGTCGCCGTGCTCCATCTTGAGCTTCATCATTGCCTCATTGTAGTTCTTGGCCTTGATCTTAACGTACCTCATAGCGACTCTCCTTCTCTAGTGTGTTCACGCGGCCGACGCCAGCACCGCGGATGATATTACATTAACCTTAACCGTAGGGGCAATTTCATTATAGGACAGCACGACGGGATCGTGCACCTCCCGCTGCAGCAGCGCGAAGGTGACGCTCCGTATCTGCGGCGAAACCAGGAATACGGGCGCGAACCCCTGCTGCTTCACCTTTACGTAGGCGTCCGTGAGCGAATTGATTATCGCGGAATGGGTGTCGGGATCGAGCCCGACCACGCGCCCCTCGATGGGATCCTCGTGGATGGAATTCCTGATGATGTTTTCAATCTCCGGGTCCACGGTGACGGCCGCGAGCGTGTTCTGCTTGTCCACGTAGTCCTTGCAGATCTGCCGGTTGAGCGCCACGCGCACGTACTCGGTAAGGAGGCCCACGTCCTTGGTGAAGTCCGAGTAGCTCGCGAGCGTCTCGAGGACGGTGACCATATTGCGGATGGACACGCGCTCGCGCAGCAGGTTCTGGAGCACCTTCTGCACCTCCCCCACGGTCATCTTCTTCTCGGTGATGAGCTCGTTCACCACCGCGGGGTAATCGGTTTTGATATTGTCGATGAGCTGCTGCACCTCCTGGCGGCCGAGTATCTCGTCCGCGGAGTGCCGGATGATTTCGGTCAGGTGCGTGGCGATGATCGTGGGGCAATCCACCACCGTGTAGCCCTTGCGCTCCGCGCCGTCGCGCAGCTCCGGGTCGATCCAGATCGCCTTGAGACCGAACGCCGGCTCGGTAAATTCCGTGCCCTCGATCTTCTCGGTCACCTCTCCCGAGTCCATGGCCATGAGCTTCCCCACGCGCAGGATCCCCCTCCCCACCTCGACCCCCTTGATAAGGATCGAGTACGAATCGGATTCGAGCTCCATGTTGTCACGAATGCGTATCGGAGGGACGATGAGCCCCATCTCGAGCGCCGAACGTCGCCGTATGTTGGTGATGCGCTCGAGCAGCGTCCCCCCCTGGTCGGGATCGACGAGCGGGATGAGGCTGTACCCTATCTCCACCTCGAGCGGGTCAACCTGGATGAGCGAGATCACGGACTCCGGCTTGTGTTCCTTGAGGGCGGCCTGCTTTTCCTCGACCTTGGACTTCTCGACCTCCTCCTCCTTCGCCTGGTTCAGTATGTAACCCAGGGCGCCCAGTCCCAAGGAGAGAATCAGGATCGATATTTTCGGAAACCCGGGGATGAGAATCGAAAGTCCCAGCGCCCCGGCGGTCATCATGAGCGCGCGCGGCTGCTGACCGATCTGGTTCGCGAGATCGTCGCCCAGGTTTTCGTCCGATACAGCCCTGGTGACGATGATACCGGTCGCCGTCGTAACCATGAGCGAGGGTATCTGCGCCACCAGGCCGTCGCCTATGGACAGCAGCGTGTAGGTCTTGAGCGCTACATCGAAGGTCTCGTTCCTCATCACCATCCCTATGATGAATCCGCCGATGATGTTGATGATGGTAATCACGATCCCCACCTTGACGTCGCCCTGTACGAATTTCGAGGCACCGTCCATGGCCCCGTAGAAATCGGCCTCGCGGCGTATTTCGGCGCGCCTGCGTCTCGCCTCCTCCTCGGTGATGACCCCGTTCGATAAATCCGAGTCAATGGACATCTGCTTCCCGGGCATCGCGTCCAGGGTGAACCGGGCCGCCACCTCGGCCGTGCGGGTCGCGCCCTTCGTGATCACGATGAACTGCACCGCGGTGAGGATGATGAAAATGAGGAAGCCCACCACGTAGTTTCCCCCCACCACGAACTCCCCGAACGTGCGAATGATCTTTCCGTCGAAGGCCGCGCCCTGCAGGAGGATGAGCCTGGTCGACGACACGTTGAGCGCGAGCCGGAAGACGGTCGACACGAGCAGGAGGGAGGGGAACACGGAAAAATCGTACGACCGGCGCACGAACATGACCACTAGCAGGATGAGCATTCCCACCATGATGCTCACCGCGAGAAGGAAGTCGAGCAGGAAGGTGGGGAGCGGAATGACGAGCATCGCCACGACCGCGACGACGCCTATCCCCATCAGGATGTCGGTCTTCTGCATCCAGGCGAGGTTGTCCGTGAAGAGAGATAACCGGTTCTTATCCGCCATGTCGTGTTCCATCCCCTGCCGTCATATCGCCCTTCGCTGGCCCTTCTTCTTATAGAGTTCCGCGTACACCAGCGAAACGGCGTAAAAAAGATCTTCCGGTATAATTTCCCCCACGTCCAGGCGCTTATACATCTCCTGGGCCAGCGGGCGGTTTTCGATGATGGGGATCGCGTTTTCCCTGGCGATCTGTCGGATGCGCAGGGCCATATTGTCCTCGCCCTTCGCGATCACGGTGGGCGCGGGCATGGTGTTGCGGTCATAGCGCAACGCTATCGAAAAGTGCGTGGGGTTGGTGACCACCACGTCCGCCTTGGGCACCTCCCGTATCATGTTCTTCATCACGATTTCCCGCTGCATCTCGCGCAGGCGCGCGCGTATGTGGGGGTCGCCCACCGTCTCCTTCAATTCTTCCTTGAGTTCCTCCTTGGTCATCTTGAGGGACTCGACAAACTCGCGCTTCTGGAAGAAATAGTCCGGGATGGCGAGAACAAGCAGGACCGCCGCGGACCAGAGTATGATCTTAAGCGCCATCTGGGTGATCGTCTTCACCGCGAGCGCGACGGAGATATCGGGCGTTTTCAGTATACTCTCGTAATCGTTCAGGATGATGAGGTACGCGATAAACCCTATGATGACGACCTTGAATACCGATTTCGCCAGGTTCATGAATATCTGCTTGGAGAAGAACACCTTGCGGAACATCGTTGCAGGGTCGAACTTGATCTTCGAAAGATCGAACTTGAGCGGGTGCGTTGAAAACTGGAACCCCACCTGCACCGCGTCGCCCAGGAAGGCGGCTATCATCGCCGCGAGAAAAATGGGCCCCAGTATCTTGGCCGATTCGATGGAGACGCGGAAGAATTCCTGCATCACGCTTTTCTCTGTAAGCGTGAAGCGCGAGAAGGAGGTCATATAATGCTTTGTCATGGAGGCCATCGAGCTGTATATCCACGATCCAAGGAAAAAGATCGCCATGAAGCCGAAAATCATCACGATGGCCTGGGCAAGCTCCTGGGTCTTCGCGACCTGTCCCTTCTCGCGCGCGTCGCGAAGCTTTTTCTCGGTCGGGTCCTCGGTGCGCCCCTCGTCCTCGGCGGCGAAGAGCTGCAGGTCGAAGCGAAACCCCGGCATGTCGTTCGCGCATGCCGGAACCGGGAAAAGTGTTTTTATATCATCGAGCATATTCATTGCAATTCGTTCTATCGGCGCGGGATCGTAATGATAAATCCCAGCGACCGGGTCCTCACATGGGCCAGTAGATAAGCGCCTTTGAAATAAACCTGAACGTCCTGTCCAGGGAGACCGACATCACCCGCACGATAAGCGGGCTCACCAGGAGTATCACCCCGAACGCGACCATGATCTTCAGCGGGAAACCCAGCATCATGATGTTCATCTGCGGCGCCGCCTTCGAGAGTATCCCCATGCTCACCGAGATAAGGAACACCGTGGCGACTATGGGCAGGGCGATCTTGAGCGCGATCACGAACATCCCGCTGAACGCGTACTGCATGTACTTGAGCAGGCCGCCGGTCGCGTTCTGGCTCAGGCTCATAAGCGGCGCAAGTTCATATGACCGATACACCGCCATGATGAGGAAGTGGTGCCCGTTAATGGCCATGAACACCAGCAGCCCGATCAGGTTCTTTAACTGCCCCACCAGCGGGATGGAGACCTGCGCCAGGGGGTCTATGACCTCGTTGATACCGAAGCCTATCTGCACCGAGAAAAATTCGCCCGCGAGCTGGAACGAGGCGAAGATCACCGAAACCAGGAAACCGATAAACACGCCTATGGACACTTCCTGGATCACGAGTACCGCGTATTGCCCCATATCCCCGGTGAGCCTGTAGGTCTTTTCCGCGACCACCGGGAAGATAATCATCGAAATAAAGAAAGAAAGTATCGCCTTGATCCTAAAAGGGATCACCCCACTCGAATAAAATGGGGCAATTACCATCATTGAGCTCATCCGAATCATGATGAGCAGGAATACCTGGAAGTGATATACGAAGTATTCCATGCGTTAGCCGGCCCCGATCTTTCCGATGAGCATGAAAATATTCTTGGTATAATTAACCAGCGTATGGATGATCCACGCCGCGAAAATGACGAACGTGAGAAAGATCGCCACGATCTTCGGGACGAAGGTGAGCGTCTGCTCCTGGATGGAGGTCGTGGTCTGGAAGATGGAGATGATAAGACCCACGAACATCCCCACGCCCAGCAGCGGGGCCGATACGATGAGGATCGTCATCATCGCTTCCCGCAGGAGTTTTATTATCACCGCATCGTTCATGGCTTCACCTGAATGACTTCACTAATTCGTAGACGAGGAGATTCCACCCGTCCACGAGGATAAACAGCACGAGCTTGAAAGGCAGCGAGATCATGACCGGCGGCAGCATGATCATACCCATGGCCATGAGCGCGCTGGCCACGATCATATCTATCACGATGAACGGGATGAAGAGATACACCCCTATCTCGAAGGCCTTCTTGAGTTCGCTGATCATGAAGGCCGGTATAAGGCAGTACGTGGGCACCTCGTTTTCCGTTTTCGGCTTCTCGATTTTCGCAAGTTCGATGAAAAGGGCGATATCGCGCGTGCGGGTATTCCTGAGCATGAATTTCCGGAGTGGCTCCATGCCCTGGTCGTAAAACTGCTCGTTGTTGATCTTTCCCTTCAGGTAGGGCTGCAGCGCCTTGTCGTTTATCTCGGTGAAGGTGGGCGCCATGATGAATATGGTCAGGAATATCGCCAGTCCCACGATCACCTGGGTAGGCGGCATCTGCTGCAGGCTGAGCGCGCGCTTCACGAAATCGAGCACGATCACGACGCGCGTGAACGCGGTCATCATCATGATGATCGCGGGGGCGAGCGTGAGTATGGTGAGGAGGAAGAGCACCTGCATGGAGAGCGCGACGTCCTTGGGCGTCGCCGCTTCCTTGATGTCGAAGGTGATCTTGGGGATGGGCATGCGCACCCCTTCCTGCGCGAGAAGCGTCCCGGCCGGAATGAGTATCGCGATCGCGACAGCCAGAAGTATGATAGTGCGCCTATTCATGATCGGACCCGTTCAGTTTTTTCAACCGCTCCTTCTGCACCGACAGGTAGTTGAGCCGGTCGACCTCGCTTTCCTGCCCCTCGAAATGGAATTTCGCTCCCCCCTTCGGGCCGCCCCCGCCGCCCGGAGTCTTTTTGAGAATTTTAGCGATCTGCCCGGTAAGGAATTCCTGGAAGGAGAAGGTGGTCGCGGCAATCGCCCGGGACCCCGCGATACGTATGCGGTCTATCTCGTCCTTTTCCTTGATCTCCATGATGAGGTTGATGCTGCCGTCGGTGACGCCCAGCACCAGGACCTTGCCCGCAAGGTCCACGACCTGGAGAAACTTGTTCTGCCCCAGCGGGACCACCGACAATGTCTGCGCCACGTCGCCGCCGGGCATGGAAATGCCCGCCTTCTTCGTCACAAAGCGGAAGAAGTAATAAAACCCGCCGACCAGTATCCCCAGGATGAAAAGGGTCTTGATGATCACCCAGGCGTAGGACTCCTCGTCGACCTCGGGCTTGTCGAAACGGTAAAGCTCCTCGCCGGCCGCCTCCCGTTTCTCGTCCCTGGTGCGCTCGTCGCGGCCGTTCTCGCGGGACTCTTTTGAATCCGTATCGGCCTTCGCCGCCACGGGTTTCTTGTCGGCCGCGGCCGCCGTACGCGTCTTCTCCTTCTCGGGGGCGGCATAGATGGGACATAATCCCAAACCGAGCGAAAAAAAGAGGGCCACGGCTCCCGTCGCCGCGCGTTGTATCAGACTGAATGTATTCGAATGTTTCATGATGCCTTATTATGTCTCGTTATCGGGCGGACCACCGCCCCGGTTCCGCATTACGATTACGTCATTTTGCTCAGCCGCTCGTCCTTGCTTACGATGTCGGTCACGCGGACGCCAAAATTTTCATCGATGACCACCACCTCGCCCCGTGCAATCAGCTTGCCGTTTACGAGCAGGTCGACCGGTTCGCCCGCGAGCTTGTCGAGCTCTATGATGGAACCCTCGCCCAGCCCCAGGATATCCTTGACGAGCTGGCGCGTGCGGCCCAGCTCCACGGTGAGCGTCATGGGCACGTCGAGCAGCAGGCTTATGTTCCCGCTCACGCCCGAGGGAATGCCTTCCCCCAGCGGCGGAAACTTGACCGGCGCGATGCCCACCTGCTGCATCCCCTGCTGCATCATCTGCTGCTGGGGCTGGTAGGACGGCTGCATGGACGGCCCCATCTGGGGCTGAAGACCCTTCACGATGCTGGAAGACAGCGGCATTTCCATGATCTGGTAAAACCGCGAATTTACAATCCCCTCGATGCTCACGTTGAACGTGATCTTCGCCATCTCGCCCGCGCCCGGAAATTTGAGCTCACCGGGGCCGTTCACGACGGAAAGTATGGGGGCCGATGTATTCACCGGCTTTCCAAGACGCTCGGCGAACTGCGTCGCCGCCGACGAAAGCATCTGTCCTACGAACTCCTGGATGGTGCTCTGGTGCGCCTCGGTGAGTTCGGCGGGTGGGGCGCCGGTCTCGTCGCCCATCATGAGCGACGATATCACCTCCGCGTCGTTCATGCTGAAAAGGATGAGGCTCTTCCCGTTTATCCCCCCCTGGAAGCCCATGCCCACCTGGATGTATTGCTTGTTGAACTCGGCGCGAAGCGCCTCGGCGGTCTTTATCTCTACCATCGCGTTCGCGATCTTGACGTTCTTGCCAAGGTACGCGGAGAGCGAGGGGGCCGCGACGCCCATCGCGCGGTCCATGGACTCGGCGAGCGTATCCCTTTCGACGGGCGAGAGAGCGCCCCCGGACTGCGACGACTCCATGGTCGCCGAGAGCCCGGGTGACGATATCATGTCATCGGCGCCTTGTAACAGGGCATCTATTTCGTCTTGTGATAATGAGCCGTCACCCATCGTCCCCTCCTCGTACCAGGATCGCTTCCGGCGACCTAGTTGACGATAAACTCCTTGAAATACACTTCCTTGATCTTGCCCGCGATGAGTATCGTGTTCACGTGAGCCTTGATCTCCTCAGCGAGGCTCAGTATGTCCTCCACCGAATCAAACTCCTCGTACCCCTTGCTCCGAAGGATGATATTGATCATGTGCTGCATCTGCACGAGCCGCTTGCCGAGTTCTATCGAAAGCGCCTGGTTGTCGTCGTATCCAAGGGACAGCGAGACCTTCGCGAAATGCGGATCGGCGTCCCTGGTCGTGACCGAGAATGTCGGGATATCGTAGTAATTGAGCGGCGCGGGCGGCGGCGCGGTCACGATATCGACCGTCTTCTCGTAACGTCTCTCCTCGAGGTACCGATTCACCAGGTAGGAAATACCGACCATGAGAAATACGGCGAGCACGGCCCCGGCGACGTAAAGCAGGATCTTGACTATTCTGGAGGCGTCGGCCCGCACACCGGCCGCGGCCTCCGGCTTGGCGGCCTCCTGGTCTTCGCCGGCCACCTCGTCGACATTTACCCTTTCTTCATCGCCCATGCGCGTCCCCTCTGCAGAGCCGGGCCCGATATCCCGGCCGCCTGTGATTGTAATATACTTAATTCCACCGCGGAAGCGTTCACGAATATATGCCCATGAATGGACGGTTTGCTGACACTCTAATAAATTAATTGAAAAATGTCAATTAATTTCTAATTATGTCGCCAAAGCCTCCCAAACATTTATCACCAAAAGTTCACTTTTTTCCGGCCCCGAACACCGATCGCTGGTACCCGGCGATTATGCCCGCGATCTCGGCGACCGATTCCTTCACGAGATACTTGCGCTCGTTAAGGAGCGTAACCACGGTGTCCGGCCTGGCCTCGAGGGTCTCGATAAGATTCTCGTTCAGCATGAATTCCTCTCCGCTCAATTTATGCAGCGTCACCATCACCGCCCCCCAATAACCCCGATCAACTCGAGGTACTCCCCGCATTTCAACTTCCGCGCCGCCGAGGGGCTCACCCCCGGTACGCTACTATCATATATCGGCACACTGGCCGACTTGAATAACTCTTCAAACCAGTACCGAGCGGAAAGGAACTGGTTATTGGTATGATACACGGCCCCCTGGCGCGTGATCGCGAAGGCCCGGTTCGCGCGTATGACGCCGAATTCGGCGCTTTCCGGGGGGAGAATCCTGGTAGACGTCCTCACGAACCTTTCGGCGGCCCGCGTCCCATGCGCGTAATATGATTTCCCGTAGGCCAGGTCGTTTCCCACCAGGAGGAGCGATTTCACCGCGCACCCGAGCACTATCGAAACCGCCTGGCTCAGGACGACGCTGCCCGTGGCCACGAATCCCAGGTCTTCCCCTGCCGTGCGCCAGAGCTCTTCATACATGTCGCCCTTGATCATCCAGTTATAGAAGGAAATATCCCCCTCCCACTGTGCCAGGTTATGGGGTGATATGCAACTGAACGCGAGCAGGTGAAGGTCGCCCGTCAATATCCCTCGAAAATAGGGGGTGGGCGTCGATTCGCAGGATATCACGAAATCGGGCCTCACCCCCGCGGCACGCAGGGGAAGGAGGGCCATGTCCGCGGCGATCAGGCATATTTCCGGATTTCCGGCACAGGCTTGCAGACCGGAAAGGGACGCGTCCAGGGAAGGACCGGCGCCGATAACTACCGCATGCCTGCCCGCGATCGTGGTAACCACACGCCCCAGGCCCCCGAATTTCCGGATCGCTGAAAGGTTCCGCGCACAATTTCGCTTGAACGCGCGCGCCCGTTCATTCACTACTGCATTATTTATTCCTGAATATATCCCGGCTTTATTCATAACGAAGCGTATCGGCGCCCGTCCCCCTGGCGGCTGTCACGGGGAGTATGCGCGCCCGGGGCTGTCCGCCCCTGAGCAGTCCCGTCACCGTGGTTAATACGTACCCCCTTGCGCGAAGCCCGTCGACTATCGCGGGGAGGGCCTCGATCGTTCCGGTGCTGTCCCCCCTCATATGCATCAGTACGATGGAGCCGTTTGTCGCCCCGTCGAGCACCACGCGGGCTATCTGCCCCCCGGGCAGATTCTGATAGTCCTGGGGAGAGACATCCCACATGACCAGAATCATCCCCAGGGAGCGCGCGATCCCGACTACCGTATCGTTGAACTCGCCATAGGGGGGACGGAACAGGACCGCGTGATATCCCGTAAGCCGCAGGAGCGAATCCTGCACCCGGCCTATTTCAGCTTTCACTGAATCGGCCTTTTGCTTCGAGAGGTTCGGGTGGCTGTGGGAGTGGTTGCCTATCTCGAAAAGGGGCGTTGCGGCAATTTTCGCCGATATATCCGGATGCATTTCAATGAATTCACCCGTCAGGAAGAACGTCGCCGGAACACGCATATCGGACAGGTAATCGACCAGGCGGTTATAGTACGCGCTGTTTCCGCCCGTGTTCCCCGCGTCGAAGGTCAGGGCGATCTTCATATAATCGCGAGACCCGTGATACACGATATCCCCGGGCCTGGATGCAGGGAGCGTTTCATCTTCTCCCGCCAGGGTGAGCTTGAGATTGCGGTAGCGATCCCCGATCGAACGGATTATCGGCTTCTCGGATTCCACCGGCGCCCTGGACGTCTTCTCCCGTGCGATCGTGGATCGGGTTGTATCGGTCCCCGGCCGGTCAATCTGGCCCTGCCCTCCCTCTTCCTTCTCCGCGGAGGGGGCTTTTTTGATCCGTCCCGCGACATTATCCCTCTGTAATAGAATCGCCTCCCGGTACAGGGAAAATATCCGCGTTACGAAGGGCTCGAGCCGTTCGCGCATGGTCCTGCCCATGTTTTCCGTAAGCATTCCACGCTGGTACGCGAGGACCGCGACCGCGATTACGGCCAGGAGTATCGCCAGGCCGGCGTGTTTTTTTATAAGGGATATAAGCCTGTCTGCCATATGGCAAGGATACCTCGAACCTTGCGCCCCTTCAACGGGTGCGTCCTTCTTCCATATAATCGGTCAATTCCACGCCGCGCACAAGATCATCATCGATTTTTCGTGATTTGCTTGACCATCCCCGCGTGCTATACTATATGCGGCCATCGGTTGGAAGGAGGGACTTTATGCAGGCTTTGGAAGCGATTTTATCAAGGCGGAGCATTCGCAAATTTTCAAGCGAGCCGGTGGACGAAGGCACGATCGAGGAGATACTCAAGGCAGCCATGAGCGCCCCTTCCGCGGGAAACCAGCAGCCCTGGCACTTCGTGGTGATACGGGACAGGGCCCTTCTTGACCGGGTGCCGCAGATACATCCCCATTCCCTCATGATCCGCGAGGTACCCGTCGCGATCCTCGTCTGTGCCGATCCCACGCTCGAGACCCACAAGGGCTATTGGGTTCAGGATTGCGCCGCCGCGACCGAAAACATACTCATCGCGGTGCAATCGCTGGGGCTCGGGGCCGTCTGGCTCGGGGTATTCCCCCGCGAGGAAAGGGTTACGGGGCTCAGGGATCTGCTCGGCATCCCGCCTCATGTAATACCGTTTTCGCTCGTTCCCATCGGACACCCGGCCGAACAAAAACCGCCCTCACAGCGTTTCACCCGTGAAAAGATACACCTTAATGGATGGATATAGGAGGGGGGCCGATACGCTTCAGGCGCCGTCATCCTCGATCTCTTCGGTGAACACTTTTATCCTGCGCTTCACCATGGTTACGATGACCAGTACGATGACGATGACCAGCATTATCGCAAGGAACGCAAGCTGGCTTCTGGACATCCATTCCATGAGCCATTCCTTCCTGCTCGCCCCGAAGTAGCCCAGGTATACCCAGACGGGAACGCTGATCACGGCCGCCGAACCATCGATCAGGATGAAAACGGGATACGAAACGAACCGCGTGATCCCCGCCGTCAGGAAAACGCCCGCCCTGAGTCCCGGCATAAAGCGGGCCGCGAAGAGGAGCCAGCGTCCGTATTTGAAAAGCCAGTTGCGTATGCCCTCGAAGCGTTCCGGGGTGAGAACGCGCCTCACCCATCCGACCGCAAGGAACCGTTCGCCAAAATGCCTGCCCAGGTTAAACATGACCGAATCGCCTATGAGTACGCCCGCCAGGCCCACCGCCACCATGAAATGCACATTGGCGAATCCAAGGCCCGCGATGATACCGCCGGAAACCAGGGAAATATCCTCGGGGACGGGCAGTCCAAACCCGCACAGGAGGAGAATGCCGAAGACCGCCGCGTAGCCATAGGTCTCGAAAAAGGGAACAAACGTCTGCAGATCAATCACCTGTGCACCTCGCGTGCGGCATATGGACGGCTTTGCATCAAAGCTGTAGGAGAATCCCGGCTTTACGGCTTGTCAAGACCAATAATGGACCACTGCCCCGGGAAAAAATAGAAATCGCTCCGTTCGGGGTTAAATCCATTCGGTTCGAAAAATCGTCTTTACATATCGAATCATTCGACCGATCATTCCCCGAAATTAAATCGGACGCGCTAATAGAAATCAGGGATATCAATGAATAGATCGGCCATCGCGATATGCGCACTTTTGCTCGTACTCTCAATTATCCCCTCCATTGCCGCCGCGCAAGGGACCGGGACGTCCCTCACCACAACCGGCATCGACGGCGCGCGGGCGGCCGGCGCGGAGATTCGGTCGCACGACGGGAACCGGGATCTCGGATCGATGCTCCCGCTCTGGTCCGTGATTCCTTTCATAGGGATTCTGCTCTCGATCGCGCTGTTCCCGCTGCTCGCTCCCCATTTCTGGGAGCGCCACTTCGCGAAGGTTTCCGCCTTCTGGGCTCTCATTTTCGCCGCGCCGTTCCTGGCGGCCTACGGGCTCCCGGCTCTCGATAAAATCATTCACATCTACGTGATCGATTACATACCTTTCATCGTCCTGCTTTGGTCGCTGTACACGATCGCGGGCGGTATTCACGTGAAGGGAAGCCTGAAGGGGAGTCCCGCGGTCAACTCTGTAATATTGCTCGCGGGCGCGCTGCTCGCCTCGTGGATCGGCACGACCGGCGCTTCGATGCTCCTCATTCGACCTTTATTAAGATCGAACGCGTGGCGAAAACACAGGGCCCACACCGTCGTTTTCTTCATCTTCCTTGTAGGCAATATCGGCGGCTCGCTGACACCCCTCGGAGACCCGCCCCTGTTCCTGGGCTTCCTGCACGGGGTGCCCTTCTTCTGGACCCTCAAGCTGCTCCCCCACGCAGCCCTTGCAACCGGGCTGGTGCTCGCCGTCTATTATGCCCTCGATACCTTCTACTATCGAAAGGAAGATACTCTGCGATCGGCGGAAAAGGAGCGGGAGCCGCTTGCCGTTGAAGGTGCCCATAATTTCATTTTCCTGGGAGGGGTCGTGGGCGCGGTGTTATTCAGCGGCATGTTCCAGGAACAGATGGGAAGCGTATCGGTCTTCCCCGGCGCGGTCAGCCAGTCCTGGGCGAATCTCGTCAGGGACGCCGCCCTGGTGCTCTTCGGATGCTTGTCGATCCTGACCACGAACAGGGAGATCAGGCGGCGGAACGAGTTCAGCTGGGGCCCCATGACGGAGGTCGCCTGGCTCTTCGCGGGCATTTTCATGACCATTATTCCGGCCATCGCGATCCTCCTGGCAGGCGAGCATGGTGCGCTTGCGTTTCTCATCAAGTCGGTCGACACGCCGGCGCACTATTTCTGGGCCGCGGGAGGGCTCTCGAGCTTCCTGGACAATGCCCCCACCTACCTGACCTTTTACAATACCGCCCTGGGCAAATTCTACGCGGGGATGCCCGAGCCCCAGGCCGTCACGCTCCTCATTGCGGAAAAGGCACAGTACCTGGCCGCAATCTCCGCGGGTGCGGTATTCATGGGGGCGAATACGTATATCGGCAACGCCCCGAATTTCATGGTTAAATCGATCGCCGAGAGCGCCGGAGTCAGGATGCCGAGCTTTTTCGGCTACATGTTCAAGTATTCAATCCCCGTACTCGTGGTTGTATTTATCATAATTACCATTATCTTCTTTTAGAAGGCGCGCAAGCGCTTGCGCGCCTTCGATTATCGATTCCCGCCCCCTCTCAGGGTAATAATTGACCCGGGCCCAGAAAATCACTTGCAAAAAAGGTATCGCTTTATTGTAGTGGGCGAAAGAAGGCATTTTGAACAGCCTTATGCGAACAAAGAAACCAGCATCGATATCGTCCGGACTCGCGATTTTTCCCAGCGGGACCATAGATATTGTCCGATACGACCGTTCTGATATGGTACGCACGATTATATATAGAATTTCACCGAATACCAGGAGCACGGTTACAATTCCAATGAGCCATCGCGCCAGTCAAGTTCCGCACTCGAAGCAATGCGCTTGAAGCACGGGGGCCCCATGGCATCGTTTTCACGCATTACAAACGTCAGGCCCCGGAGGGTTTTACAATGCACCTCATGGTACCGATGAAGAATTTGTTTATCTGCCCCCTTACGAAGGCGGAGAAAACCGGTAAGACGCCCCCGGTCAAACAAGAAGTCTCCAACACAAAACCAGGATAATCAGAACTCAAGCGATAGTATCGGCATACGCCGCACCGGCTTTTTTATTATAAAAGTTTAGAGGTAAAGGTTACTATGAAGAGTTTAAAACGGATCGTGTTGACGTTGGGCATGGTCCTGCTTCCCGCTGCCGCAGTACTGGCCAGCGAGGCAGACCTTGCCATACCCGACTTGCACAAGGGCGCTCCCTATAACTTGTTGGGTGGCATCAAACCCTGGGACCTGCTTTTCTGGGGCGCCATGGTGATTGCCGGTACGCTCGGCATCAGCTTATTCTTACGGCATCAGATTAAAAAGGTTAGATCCCATGAATCCATGCTGAAGGTCGCGGAGATCATTTTCCAGACCTGCAAGACGTACCTCATCCAGCAGGGAAAGTTCCTCCTCATGCTGTTCGCCTTTATCGCCGCCGCAATGACCTTCTATTTCATCGTGTTGAAGGGAGAATCCGTTCCCACATTGCTGCTGGTCCTCCTGTTCTCGGTCGTCGGTATGGGCGGTTCGTACGCGGTTGCGTGGTACGGCATCCGCATCAACACCTTTGCCAACGCCCGCACGGCATTCGCCTCTCTCGCCGGCAAGCCTTGGGACGTGGTGAACATTCCGCTCCGCGCCGGTATGAGCGTGGGCCTGTTCCTCATCTCTCTCGAGCTTATCATGATGGTCATCATTCTCCTGTTCGTACCCCGTGACGTGGTCGGATACTGCTTCCTCGGCTTCGCCATAGGCGAGTCCCTGGGCGCGTCCGCCCTTCGTATCGCAGGGGGTATCTTCACGAAGATCGCCGACATCGGATCCGACCTCATGAAGATCGTCTTCAAGGTCAAGGAAGACGATCCGCGCAACCCCGGTGTTATCGCCGACTGTACCGGTGACAACGCGGGCGACAGCGTAGGACCCACGGCCGACGGTTTCGAAACCTACGGCGTGACCGGCGTTGCCCTCATCTCCTTCATCACCCTCGCCGTTGTAGGTGATGTCGAGGCGAAGGAAGCCATCCAGGGCAAGCTCATCGTCTGGATTTTCGCCATGCGCTTTATCATGGACTTCTGCTCCGGCCTGGCATACTTCATCAACCAGGGGATTTCGGCAGCCAAGTACAAAGGAAAGAAGGAATTCGATTTCGAAGAGCCGCTCATGCGCCTCATCTGGATCGCAGCCATCCTTTGCATCAGCATATCGTTTTTGGGCAGCTACCTGCTTATCAGCGACCTCACCATCAAGGGCATTGACGCATCCCATGTGTGGTGGCAGCTCGCCCTCATCATAAGCTGCGGTACGCTCGCCGCGGTGCTCATACCCGAGTTCACCAAGGTGTTCACCAGCGCGAAATCGAAGCACGTCAATGAAATCGTGACGGCTTCCCGCGAAGGCGGCGCCTCGCTGACCATCCTTTCCGGTATCGTCGCAGGTAACTTCAGCGCCTTCTACATGGGCATGTTGATAGTGGGCCTCATGGCCGGCGCTTATTCGGTCAGCCTTTACATTCCCTGGGAAGTCATCAACTACCCGTCCATCTTCGCCTTCGGCCTTGTGGCCTTCGGATTCCTGTGCATGGGTCCGGTTAACATCGCGGTCGACAGCTACGGCCCCGTAACCGACAACGCGCAGTCGATCTTCGAGCTTTCGCAGATCGAGTCGATCCCCGGCATCAAGGAAGACATCAAGAAGAATTTCGGTTTCGAGCCCGACTTCGAGCTCGGCAAGTTCTACCTCGAGTCCAATGACGGCGCGGGCAACACCTTTAAAGCGACCGCGAAGCCGGTTCTTATCGGAACGGCAGTCGTGGGAGCCACGACCATGATTTTCTCGATCATCCTGCTCCTCAAGAGCAAGGGCATGCTCCAGGTCAGCCTTACCGACGCCCCCGTTCTTCTCGGCCTCATCTGCGGCGGCGCGGTGGTATACTGGTTCTGTGGCGCATCCATGCAGGCGGTCACCACCGGCGCCTACAGCGCGGTCGAGTTCATCAAGAAAAATTTCGACCTGAACAAGAAGGAAGCGGACATCGAGGACTCCAAGATGGTCGTCAAGATCTGCACCCAGTACGCTCAGAAGGGCATGTGGAACATCTTCATAGCCCTCATGTCGTTCACCCTTGCCTTCGCGTTCCTGGATCCCAATTTCTTCGTATCCTATCTCATTTCCATAGCATGCTTCGGCCTCTTCCAGGCCATCTATATGGCGAATGCCGGCGGCTCATGGGACAACGCGAAGAAGGTCGTCGAGGTTGACCTGAAAGCCAAGAACACCTCGCTTCACGAAGCCGCGGTTATCGGCGACACGGTGGGCGATCCCTTCAAGGACACTTCATCGGTTTCCCTTAACCCGATCATCAAGTTCTCGACCCTGTTTGGCCTTTTAGCCACGGAGATCGCGATCGAGATGGCGGTGCATGCGAAGGAAGCAGGTACCACCAATTATGGTCCCTATATCTCGATACCCATGTTCATCCTTGCCGTAGTCTTCGTATGGCGTTCGTTCTACATGATGAGGATCCCCGAGAAATAGGATCGCTCAGTAAAGGCGGCCGGATTACAGTGCCGATCATTTTATTGCAGACGTTATAAATCCGGCTTCCGAAAGAACTGCAAAAAACCCGCTTCACCAAGGTGAAGCGGGTTTTTTGTGCCGCTAAAAACGATTTGACGCTTATGGTGTGCTAAATTACCTTCTCCACTATCTGCCGCCGGGATACAATGTCGTCGTAATCGAGTGCGGTCTTATAGCCGTACCCGAATTTCTTGCACGTAAGGGGACTTACATGAATTCATCCGAGATATTCTCACGTGCAAGGAAACTCCTCATGGGAGCTTCCCGAAACGTTTCCGATCCTTCAATTTTTCACAAGTTGTCGCTGATAGCGTTTTTCGCCTGGGTAGGCCTGGGGGCCGATGGTCTTACCTCGTCCTGCTACGGCCCGGAGGAGGCATTTCTCGCGCTGGGGAAACACACACACCTGGCCGTTTTTGTCGCGCTGGGAACGGTTATTACCATCTTCATCATCAGCGCGAGCTATCACCAGATCATCGAGCTTTTCCCGACGGGGGGCGGCGGCTACCTGGTCGCGAGCAAGCTTCTCACGCCCACCGTGGGCATGGTTTCGGGAAGCGCGCTGCTGATCGACTACCTGCTCACTATCACCCTGTCGGTCGCAAGCGGCGCCGATGCGCTCTTCAGCTTTCTTCCCCCCGAATGGCTCTCCTACAAACTCACCATCGCGGTAGCGGGCGTTATAATTCTCATCTGGCTCAACCTGCGGGGCGTCAAGGAATCGGTAGTGCCGCTGGTGCCTATATTTATCATGTTTCTCTTCACGCATGCATTCGCCATTATCTACTCCATCGTCTCTCATGCCGGCACGATACCCGAGGTCGCACGCGCCACCGTCGCCGAAGTCCAGAGCACGAGCTCCGAACTGGGCACGATCGGAATGATCTTTCTCATCCTGCGTGCCTACAGCATGGGGGCGGGCACCTTTACCGGCATCGAGGCGGTCTCCAACGGCATCCCCATCCTGAGGGATCCCAAGGTAAAAACCGCCACCCGCACCATGCACTACATGGCGGTATCCCTCGCCGTTACCGTCGCCGGCCTCATGGTGGCTTACCTTCTTTTTCACGTCGAACACACCCCCGGAAAAACCCTCAACGCCATTCTCTTTGAACGAATGGCCGCGGATTGGCCCGCGTCATGGGGATACGCCTTCGTGCTCCTGACGCTTCTGTCCGAGGCAACCCTTCTTTTCGTCGCAGCACAGACCGGATTTCTCGACGGTCCACGGGTCCTTTCGAATATGGCCCTCGACCGGTGGGCACCCACCCGTTTTGCTTCGCTCAACGACCGCCTTGTCACCCAGAACGGGATCCTTATCATGGGCGTCGCGGCGATCATACTCATGCTTTATTCCGGCGGTTCGGTGAGACTGCTTGTCATATTCTACAGCATCAATGTATTCATCACCTTTTCGCTTTCCCAACTGGGCATGGTGCGGCACTGGTGGCAGGTGAGGGGAAAGGAAAGCGGGTGGAAGAAAAAGCTTACAATCAACGGGATCGGTCTGATACTTACCTCGTTCATATTAACGTCGGTGGTGATATTAAAATTCAACGAGGGCGGATGGCTCACCATTTTCATCACGGGCACCGTGGTGGGGATCGCCGTATTCATCAAAAAGCATTATAATCGAACCTTCAAGCTGCTGGGACGCCTGAGCGGCCTCGTCGAGGTCGCGGAAGCCGACGAGGCGCGCTTCGCCGAAACCGGTGAATCCCCCGTATGCAATCCCAAGGAAAAAACGGCGGTTCTTTTCGTGAACGGGTTCTCGGGCACGGGCCTTCACACGCTTTTCACCATCATCAGGCTGTTCGGCAAGATGTACCGGAATTTCGTGTTCGTCCAGATCGGCGTAATCGATTCTGGAGTCTTCAAGGGTAACGAGGAAATAGAGCAGCTCAAGGGCCATATCCAGGAACAGGGCGAGCGCTATGTCCGGTACATGAAAAAACACGGCTATTACGCCGAGGCCTTCACGTCCATCGCGGTGGACGTAGTCGAGGAAGCCTGCACCGTCGCGCCGGGGATACTCGAAAAATTTCCACAGGCGATCTTCTTCGCCGGACAGCTGGTATTTCCCGAGGACTCCTTCTTTACGCGCTGGCTCCACAACTATTCCGCCTTCGCGATTCAGCGGCGCTTTTATCACCGGGGGCTTCCCATTGTAATACTGCCCATTCGCGTGTGATCCGGATCGCCGGTCCTCCAAATATTGTCTTGACATGACCATGTCCTCTTTCATCATCGGGGGACCACGAGGCGCATAGCGGGCACCCATGAAAAAAAGATTGAGAGAGCATCTCGCCAGGAAACCGATCGAGGAACTGATCAGCGATTCGCACCTTGACCAGGCGCACAGCCTGAAGCGTGTGCTCGGGCCCGTTCACCTGGTTCTGCTGGGAATCGGCGTAATCGTCGGGGCGGGCATTTTCGTGGTTACCGGCCAGGCGGCGGCCCAGTACTCCGGACCGGCGATCATACTCTCCTTCGTTATATCGGCCCTCGCGTGCGCCTTTGCAGGCCTGTGCTACGCCGAGTTCGCGTCCATGATACCGGTCGCCGGCAGCGCCTACACCTATGCGTACGCGACGCTCGGCAAGCTCTTCGCATGGATCATCGGCTGGGACCTCATACTCGAATACCTGTTCGGCGCCTCCTCCGTGGCGGTGGGATGGTCGGGCTACATGACAAGCTTTTTTGGGGACTTCGGCATAATCATACCATCGTATTTATCAAGCGCGCCCCTGGTGCACGACCCCGCGCTGGGATGGCAGACAACGGGCGCGATCATGAACCTCCCCGCCATGCTGATCATTGGTGCCTGCACGCTGCTCCTGGTGATAGGCATCAGGGAATCGGCGCGCTTCAACAACGCCATCGTTATCATTAAGATCGCGGTAATCCTGCTTTTCATAGGCTTCGGATTCTCGTTCATCAACATGGATAACTACGTCCCGTTCATTCCACAAAACACGGGCGAATTCGGCCACTTCGGCTGGAGCGGCATCTTGCGCGGCGCCGGGTTTATCTTCTTCGCCTATATCGGCTTCGATACAATCTCGACGGCCGCGCAGGAAGTCAAGAACCCACAGCGCGACATGCCCATCGGGATCCTCGGCTCGCTCGCCGTCGCCACGATCCTCTACATATTGGTCGCCTTCGTCCTTACCGGCATGGTCAACTACTCGCAGCTCGCAGTCCCGAACCCCATCGCCATAGGCATCGACAGCGCCGGGGAATCGCTTTTCTGGCTGAGGCCCTTCATCAAGGTGGGTGCAATCGCGGGACTGAGCTCGGTGGTGCTCGTTCTCCTTTACGGTCAATCCAGGATATTTTTTACTATGTCCCGGGATAAATTGCTCCCCAGGATATTCTCGCGCGTGCACACGCGGTTCCGCACCCCCTATATCATCACTATTATCATCGGGCTTGCTGCGATGTTCTTCGCCGGGCTTTTTCCTATAGGTATTCTCGCGGAAATGGTCAACATCGGAACGCTCCTCGCCTTCGTTATTGTGTGCGTGAGCGTGCCCGTACTCAGGAAAACGCACCCGAGAATGAAACGTCCTTTTAGAACACCGTTCGTCCCGCTCGTCCCGGTGCTCGGCGCGCTGCTTTCGCTTGCCCAAATGGCCTCGCTCCCTTACGACACCTGGCTCCGTCTCATCGTGTGGATGCTTATCGGGTTCGTTATCTATTACGTCTACGGCAAGTCGCATGCGAAGAAACATCCCAGGCCGACCAGCGATGAACCGATAACCGGCATCATCAAGAACGATTGATCGATCGTACGCATACTATATATTTTTCTTCCAGCCGCTATCAGAGAAAAAGCCGGAGGTCGTTATGATACTGAGGCACGTCGCCCCGAAAACGCTGCCTACCGCGCTCCTGGCCGCCTGGATCCTATTGCTTTCGACCGGATGTTCCCTCACCGGGGAGCGTGACGAGGCGCTCAAGGAATCGGCGCGCTGGTTCGAGCTCGTCGGCCAGGGAAAATACGATGAATCCTCCCATCTGCTGCATCCCGGGTTCCTCGAATCCACCTCCAAGGATAATTATACTTCCATGCTGAAGAATTTCGGCAAGGCGTATGGCAATCCCGTATCGCATTCGCTCACATCGTGGAGCGCGCAGACCGGCGGCGCGCGGGCGCTCGTGGTGCTCGTCTTCGATGTCAAGTCCGCGAAAGGCGTATCCGTGATCAAGCTGACCTTTACGCGAACGGGCGACGATGAACGCCCGCGCATCCTGCTCATGAGCATCGAGGGGGCGATCGAGGGCACGCCGGTACCGGAGCGCGCGCCTGCCCAGAGGCCGGAAGGGATAATGATCTGATGCGCGTACGGGACGATCGCGCTGAAGGGCGATTGTCCACGCTTAAACGGGAGCGCGTATTATTACCCGGCGTATCCCGTGGGGCCTGCGGCGTATCGGCGGCTTAAACCGGCGCTATTTGAGGTCGCCGCAGCGAATATCGTCCCCCGTGAGGTCCGATACCGAGACCGAGAGGCATAGAAAACCGAGCTTCTTTATCGGCACGAAGAAAACCAGCTTATCCTCGCTGCCAAGCTTCTGCCTGGCGCATCCGCGCCCGCGTTCATGAATCGCCTTATAGAGCGAATTTTCCCGGAAACCGAAACCCAGGAGGGCCTTTTGCGGATGACTGATAATACGCCCATTTTCGTCCAGCACGTAGTAATATCCGCTTGCTCCCACCTTCTCGCCCTGGATGACGCTGAAATCCCCCGGGGCGGAGGCCAAACGCCCGGCGAGCCGGTCCATTTCGCGTAACACGGAGCCCGGTGTCAGGATGCTCATGCGTGCGCATCCCGCGGCAAGCGCAAGCACGAATAGAAGCGCTCCCTGACGGGCAAGAAATCTCTTTCGGCCGGTCCCGTTCAACATTTTTAAACTAAATAATGCCAAATATCTATTGACAACAAAAAAATCGTTAGTAACATCACCCCTATTAAGTCCGGGACACGAATTTTATCGTATCACACCGCCCGTCCGGGGCTGATATACAAGTACATGAATGTACTATAAATTATGCGAATAAACATCAATGAGGGAGGTTTTCCTATGCTTAAAAGGTTTTTGAGCGTATGCGTGTGTTTTTCTTTCGCTATTTTCATTACTTCCATAACCGTCGCCCAGGACAAGGTTGAACCGGCGAAAGATGCCGCCAAACCGGCCGAAGAAAAAAAGGCCGACGCAAAAGAAGAAAAGAAGGCCGATGTCAAGGAAGAGAAAAAGGCCGAGGACATGGCCGGTGACGAGAAGATCGAAACGGTCGAAGTCCCCAAGGACGAGAACGTGAAGGCGGGCACCGTCACCCTTCAGGCGAAAGCCTTCTATGACGGGCTTAACACCTATGCCAACTCCAAGGTCAGCTTCAAGCTGAACACGAGCGACAACATCCTCCTCGACAAGACCGAGTACAAGGTAAACGGCGGCGAGGCCGTGACGTACGACAAGCCGTTCGCCCTCGACCAGGAAGGCAAGTACACGATTACCTATTTCGCGACCGACAAGCTGGGCAACCGCGAGGACGAAAAGATGTTCCGCGTCATCATTGACAACACGGCCCCGGACGTCGTCATCACGTCGAACAGGCCGATCATGAAGATTGGGGACAAGTATTTCGGAGCCAGGACCATGGCGTTTACGGTAACGGCGAAGGATGCGGGCGCCGGCGTCAGCCGGACCGATTATTCGGTCAACGGCAAGGAGTATTCCGAGTACGTGACCAGCTTCAGCATATTGACCGACGGCGATATCGAGCTCAAGGCAAAGTCGATGGACAACGTCACCAACCTTACGGAAAACTTTACGCTCAAGCTTGTTGACGATGCCGGGAAGGATATCGAGATAAAGAACGGCGCGATCAAGATCTTCATGGACAACGTAGCGCCTTCGATCGAGCTCAAGGCCGACAAGGAATTCGTGAACAAGGACGGGAAAAATATAGCGTCCACCGAATACAAGTACAGCGTTGCCGGGACGGACAACGAATCCGGCATCGCCGCGATTCTCGTTCGCGTAGACGGCAAGGGCGATTTCGAAGCCTACAAGGGCGAGATAGCCTTCGCGAACAACGGTGAGCACCTGATTGAAGCAAAGGCGCTGGATAAGATGGGCAACGTTTCAAATACCGCCATCCTGTCCGTGTTCGTAGACGTTCTGCCGCCGCAGACCACCATCGAGACTGTAACCGAGTAATCTAATAAAAAAAGGGCGCGGATGAAATCCGCGCCCTTTTTTTATTCCGCGCTCTCCTGCAGGAACTTGGCGTAAAATATCTTTACCTGGTAACCAAGCCCCAGGTAGTCGTAGATCGACGCGATGTTGTAGAGCGCCTCGACCATCCCCGGATCGTAATCGTATGCGCGCTGGAAGGAATGTACGGACTTCTCGTAATTCCTCTGGAACATGAATGCAAGCCCCAGGTAAAAATGCGCAGAGGCCATTCTCGCATCGAGCTCCACGGAGCGCCGGAGATGGCGCACCGCATCCCCGAGCCGCCCTTCCCTGGTCAGGTATGCCTTTCCCAGGCCGTAATGGGCCTTCGAGTAATACGGATTGAGCTCAAGGGACCGTTTAAAGCTGGCGATGGCATCGTCGATTTTACCCTGCAACGCGAGGTTTGCTCCCTGCTCGTAAAGGCCGGTGGAATTTTCCCGGGAAAAAGCCGCGCTTCCCTGGAATACAAGGCATGGTAACAAGATAAGCACCGCACAAAGCCTTGAAGCGAATCGGACCCCCGAATACTTATGAAGGGCGGGCATTCACATCCCCGTATTCTTCCCGGATCACGCTTTCAGCGCGCATCGGGAATGAATTCTTTCAGCTTTTCATAGAAGAAACTGTCGATGCCCTTTTCATAGTATACGTAGGCCACGAAAAGTATCCACAGTGCCAGGGTGAGGATGCACATGAACCGGAGGAGCCGCTCCGCGCCGATATCGTCCGACTTGTAGAAAAGTATTATCAGCGAGAGGGGCCAGAAGAGGAAGAGGTTGACGAACACGAGCGCGATCGTTTCCTTGATGAAATCGACAATCACCGTGTACCAGTTCTGCAAAAACAGCGCGTATCCGCTGTTGAGGTTTTCCCAGAAAAACCACAGGTAAAACAGGAAGATGAGCGTGGCGATCACCTTCCAGAAAGCCTCGATCCGGGGTCGGAACCACATGAATGCAATGGTAAATCCCCAGAGGGACATGAACAGGAAAACCGATTTTATGAGAAGCGTTTTGTCCATCGCCGGTATAGAACCTGACCACATGGTGTATATGAATACATTGAGACCCCGGCCCGAAGCGGGCAAGAGAAAAAATCTTTACATAGTTATATATCGGCCCCCAAAATACCGCACTGAACTATTAAATCAATGCGGCCCCTGCAGACACCCTGTTGTTCCGGCGCCATGCGCCGTAGTCTCGTGAACCGGCGCATACGGGCGGCGCTTATGGCTTTCTCAATCGTGGCGGCGCTTGCCTGTACGCGGCATGGTCCCGCCGTGCTTGAAGGTCCACGCATCTCCGTAAGGTTTGCGCATGAAACGGCGTCGGTGCCCGGGCTCGGGGAGGCCCTCACGGGATGCCTGGAGGGAAAGATCACCCTGGGGGAGCATTCCCGGCTCGATCTGGTCATTATCGATATCGCGCCCCCCGGGGAGGTGTTCGCCTATTCAGATGAATCCCACCAGGAGATTCGCCGGTACCCGTCACACGCGCGCCTGAAACTGCTCGTGAAGGTCCGCGGTGTCGGCACCGCGCTGCACACGGTACACACCGTGGCCGCCGAAGGTGATTCCATCGATGCAGCCGCCGCCGATGCATGCGCGCGAATCGTCGCGCTCATCTCGCGATGAACCGGGCGACGATCAGCTTCCCGACCCCCTTCTGCCGGTCTCCAGTTTAAAACCCAGCCGGATTGCGCTCACCATGCTCGTATAGCTCGCACGTCCCTTCCCCGCGATATCGAAGGCCGTGCCGTGATCGACGGAGGTCCTGGTCATGGAGAGCCCCAGGGTGACGTTTACCCCGGTCTCGAACGCAAGCATCTTAAAGGGGATAAGGCCTTGGTCGTGGTAGTGCGCGATCGCGAGGTTGTAACGCTTCCACCGTGCGGGGACAAACAGCGCATCTGCCGATATCGGACCTTCGATATCCACCCCCTCCTCGCGCGCGGCGGCGACCGCCGCCGCCGTCACCCGCGTGTCAAAATCGCCTATAGCGCCGTCATCCCCGCAATGGGGATCAAGACCCGCGATCGCGAGCTTTCCCTTCCGGCCGTCTATAGCCAGGATCGCCTTGTGGCCGGTGCGAATCGTCTGCAGGATGGATTGGACGGTTATCATCCCCGTAACGCGATCCAGCGGGGCGTGCGTGGTGACCAGGAGCACACGGAAATCCTCCGAGTGCATCATCATGTACGGGGCGCGCTCCCCGAGCGCGTCCGCGAGGTATTCGGTGTGCCCGGTGAACGGGAAACCGGCTTTCCCGATCAATCCCTTGCTGACGGGGCCGGTGACAATATAATCGATTTTTTTCTTTTTCCACAAATCGAGTGCGGCATCGATATAGCGCATGGATTCCAGTCCGGTAAGCACGCTTCCCTGTCCAGGCGCCGGCACCGGATCGCCCGAGGGCACGTCGTAGAGGTAGTTTTTGCCGGGAAGAACCGATGCGAACTCTTGCTCATTTGAAAGTACGCGGTAGTTCGAGAAAAGCCCGGGATGGTTCCCGGCGAGCACGTCTTGCCGGCCGATAAGAACGCAATTTATAGAATCATCGTTAAGCGAATTTACGGCAGCGAGGGCCACCTCGGGGCCGATTCCAGCGGGATCACCGAGCGTGATCCCCGCGACCAGTCTACTGCCGTGCAAGAAACTCCTCGGGAATAAGCTTGTTCTTGTCGTATTCCAGTTCGATAAGATCCTTCGCGGATGATTTTAAATCGTTCGCAATGGTGCAGCGCCCCTCGAGGATCACACCGTTCTGTATGATGAGTTCCGGCGTCTTGATGTCGCCGTATATCTTCGCCGTGGGCATGAGCAGGACGCGGCTTGATGCGTTGATATTGCCGATCACCAATCCTTCAACGATGACGGAGACCGCGTTGATGTTCGTCTTTATTTTGCCCGTGGTCCCGATATAAAGCTGGTCCGCCTGCAGGTACTTGCCCTCGAACCTGCCGTCTATTTTAAGCGACCCGTTTATCAGGAATCTGCCCGTAAAATAAGAATTTTCGCCGATTATATTGCTCGCGACATCTCCGCCTATCTTGGTAAGGGCCATCACAACCTCTGGAACTGTTATTTTAAACGCTATGCTGAGCCGGTTTTAAAATATGTCAATATGAAAACACGCCGCCTGCCGATTTTGGAAAAGTCAGCGATCGGCCTTTTTAATATCGGGAACGTTAATGACCTGAAGGGCCTCACCCAGGAAATCCTTCATGTATTTGAGGGCCTCCAGCACGGTCTTGCCCTCGAAGAAGTGGTTTTCCTCGTACTGCGCGTATTCTATCGTATCATCGGGATTGAGCACCATGGTCCCGCCGAATTCGGCGTCCGAAATCAAGCTGGTTATGAGCGTCTTCGCCGCTTTAAAAAACTCGCTCAATTCGAAAAGGAAAATACGCGCCTGCTTGATCCGCATTTGGGTGAGCTGGCCGCTGTATTCCGTTGACTTCGTCTTCTCGATATCCGAGATGGTGAGCTGGAACTGGTTGAGTCCCCTCCCGCATTGATCGAGTTTTCGGTAGAGTCCGTCCCGAACCCCGGAATTCGAATAATCGAGCTTCGTGTGCTGCTCGGTGATAATTCCCCATATATTCTGTTCGAAGTGAGTCTTGATGCTCGCCGCGATGTTGAAATCCTCATCGCTCTTGTACGGCGAGAACTGCTTCATTTCAACGGCGACAAGGCTGGGGAAGCGCGTGAAATCGATTTTTGCCTGGGCCGGCGGAGCCATGAACTCTGCGCCCAGCATCTGCTCCAGGTCCTGCAGGTCCGTGTTCGGGTATATCTCACCCAGTTTTTCACGCAGCGCTTCTATATCCTTCTTGACCCGCGCTTTCTGTTCCGGGCTTCGGCTTGTCTTGATCACGCCTTCAAGGGCCTTGATGGATTTGACGACTTTCAGAGCCTTTTCTTTATTTTCATCCATAAATTCAACACTTATTCGCTGCGAGGTTTCGGAAAATCCCGTCCGGTTTTCATAAGCTACCATCGTCCGCCCGAATATGCAATTAAAATATTTATTCCTCAATTAATAGTGGCATCGGGCCGATAGTAAAACCAAAGGTCCAGATTATGTCATATGGGAAAAACAGGGGTCCGATACTACATGTCCTCGCGACGTTATCGGCGTGCATTCTTCTTGTAACCTTCACGCCCAAGACCGCCCATGCCGGAAAAATCGCCGACATCGAGTCGCTTGCCCTCACCTCGGAGCAGATCAAGGCGCTGCGCGCCGATATCGCATCCGCCGTGTCCGTCATCAAGGGGAGCAGGGATGCCGCCGAGCTCCCGTCTCTGCGTTTTTTAAGATACAAGGTGCGCACCGGGGAATCGATCTGGACCATTTGCGCGGCGACCTCCCAGAACCTCGACACCATTATATCGATCAATGCCCTCTCTTCACCCCTTGACGTGGCACAGGGAAGGGATTTGTACATTCCAAACATGCGGGGAATCGCTTATCGCGTATCCACGGGAGAAACCTTTCCCGCCATCGCGCGCGCTACCGGCATCGAAGCGAAATACATTTCCCGTTGTAACGCGTCCAGGCTTCCCGAATCGGGGTATGTCTTTATTCCTGGTGCAGGAATCACCTCTACCGAGCGCGCCCTATTCCTGGGTACGGCATTTTCAAATCCTCTGCGGAGCGGCCAGAAAACCTCCGGATTCGGGATGAGACGGGACCCGCTGAACAATGCCCTCGATTTTCACCGCGGCATCGACATTGCCTGTCCCGTCAATACCACGGTATACTCTTCCCGTGCGGGCAAGGTGGTGTATTCCGGCTTTTACGGTGGCTACGGAATGCTCGTGATAATCCAGCATCCCTATGATTATTATTCCTACTATGGGCACCTGAACAGGGCGCTTGCGCCGCTTGGCGCGGAGGTTGGGGCCGGTGAGCCTATAGCGCTTTCAGGGAATTCGGGGCGCACCACGGGACCGCACCTTCATTTCGAGGTACGCAAGGGGTGCCGGCCTGTGAACCCCGGCATGCTCCTTAGTCCCCATTAATGCATCCCGTGCGGCGGATTTCGACTGTCGATTTATTCTATGGCGTCAAGAAGGGCGAATACGTCTTCTCCATCTTCCGGGTATTCCGCGGTCAGGTACATCAGCATCAGCTGCATTTCCTTCCTGTGAAATAGCTGGCCAATTTCGTTGCGGATGGTGTTGGCGAGGGTGATCGCGAACTTTTTGTTTTTCCCGGGAAGCACTATGAGTATCTTGTTGCGTTCTACCCTGACCGCATAATCGGAATCGGAGAGCCTTGAAGAAATCGTTTTTTCGCAACGCTCGATGAGGGCGTTCGCGTCTTCGTTTCCGTAAAGGCTGTGATAACGCTTGAAATTCTTGATCGACAGCATCACGAGTGTGAAAGGTATACCCAGATCCTTCGTCCCGTTAAACGACTTTTGCAGTCTCCTGATGACCGGGTCGATTGTATCGACAAATCCGGCATCCCCGGTTCCCAGGGAGCGCATATTGATGGTATACGAAATGAGCAGCTTCGATAACCTGTCGAGATGAAGGTGAAGGCCCTGCGGATATTCTTTTTCCTCCATATGGAATACGGTCATGAACCCGAGGAGATTTCCGCCCGACTTGTAGGGGAACACCCAAAACTGCGACATCTTCCTGAGCATGGGCTCCGTGAACGAATTCCTGATGACGGTAATATCCTGAAAGGCGGATATCCTGGAACCTTCTTTCATCTCCAGCAGGTACGGCACCAGGGGATGATCAAGGGGGATCGTATGCCCCTCCCCGACGAGTCCCAGGCGATCCTCCTTCTCGGTGAGTACGGGTACGAAAGCGTCGTTCTTTCCGGCCCGAATAAAGAGGGCGTAGCTCGACAAGCCGAGCTTTGCGAGTTCCTCCCTGGCAAGGGCGTTTGCCGAATCAACGCTCACGCACCGTGTAATGCCGTTCATGAGCTCACCGATTGCGCTGTTGAGCCCGATGTCCTCCTTGAATGATATCGAGAACTTCTGGAGCTCCTCAATCGTCGCGATTTTTCTGAATACCATTGCGGCAATTTCCGCAATCGAGACCATGAAATCCTTTTCCGCATCGGTATAGTCGCCAATGGTGATTTTTTCTCCCACAACGATCACGCCGGGCGTCCTTCCGTCGGTCGTGAGGGGGCACAAGAGCCGCGCATCTATCGAGATAAGCCGAAAGTATTCTTCTTCGAATTCGGGGAGGTTCTTATATTCATCCAGGTCGATAATCTCCCGCCTGCCGATGATGGCCGAGAGAATCCCGCCTTTGTCCCTTAACGGCATCTGCTTATTTTTCAAGACGATGCCCCGGGACTCGACGATCGTCCAGACGCCGGGGTCTTTCTCTTCGGGAATGATAATCGACGCGGAAGACGTGCCGATCTGACCCATGACCGAAAATAGTATCACGTCGTACAATTCGCTCCTGGTCTCCGCGCGCACGATTTCCTTGCCGATCTCATATAACACCATAAAGTCATGAAATTTCTTATTATGCCGCGTCGTCTGTCCGATACGCTCAGGAAGCTCCGATCGAAATTTATCCCGGTCGAATTTCTCCTGCCCCGGGATCGCCGTATTTTCAGGGCCCTGTTTTTCGTCAGGCGTAAAATCATGACGTGCGGCATTGTCACCGATTTCCGGGAATTCAACGGCTGTGTCGCGCATGATATTTTGTTCCCGCAGTTTCGCGCCGCCGGGCTGGGTCTCATCCAGTCCCTGGAGGTCAAGTTTGTTGATCAAAACCGGCGGCTCATCTTCGGCCGTCAGGGGATCGATTTCGCCGGGTACCTCGGGACGGGGACGACTGATTTCCCCGGCAGACTTGTTTTCCTGCACGGGTTCATCATCTGCCTCGGGCTGTGCATCCGGCTTAACCGGGGAGCTCTCACCGGGCAGTTTGAATAGCTCATCATCGGTTACCATGGATACGTCACCTCCCGGCAGGTTTGTGACCGCGGCATCAGCACGCACCTTGTCGCTCTTCCGGCGGATTCCATCATCCGTTGTTCGCATAATTTCTGTTTCCGCGGGCCCCTGGATTTTATCGATGAGCGTTTTGCCCCCACGGCTGTTTATTTCTTTTTTATACTGGAGCGCCTTTTCGAGCAGACCCATTTTATTTACCCAGATCAGTCAGTACTTTCGAATATAAATCAAAATATTCCGAATCGGCGAATTTCCTGATAATGTCTTCAGGGAGCTTTTCAAATAACCCGTCGAGATACCAGAGGAGGTTTTTCAATACTTCCTTTTTATCGGGCGGGATAGTCTCGATAAACCGCATGATATCGGTACCGTTTTCTATAATGATCACCTCGCTGCTGATATCGGAAATCTTGTCCTCGCCCTTCCTCTTTTTCAGCACCTGGCCGAGTTTAAACCTGATTTCCTCTACGTCTTCCTCGTATATGAAGGCGCTTGATCCCGTGACATCCTCTTCGATGCTCCGCTGCTCCTCCGCCGAAAGGCTTTCCGGCCTGGGAACGAGATATGAACACTTTTTGAGCAATCTCAAGTCTTCCACGGGCTGGTCAAGACCGACCCTTATGGTCCTGAGTCTCTCCTCGATATCGATCCCCTCGTATTCCCGGGCGAACAGATTTTCATCCATCGTGCCGATCTCGTCTGAATCAAGACCGAGAAGCTCGACCGCCGTCGAAATACGCGTTTCATGTTTCCCCGCCGTCTTCACGTCGATATCATGGATGTACTGCTGGTAATCCTCGGCGACAAAAACGCTGTCGATCAGTTCGATCTCATCGTCACGGAAAGAATATTCGCTTTCAAGATCGGCGAGTAGATCCTCGAAGGCGGGGGTCGCTCCCTTCAATATGGGCGCAATATTCTGGACATCCTCGGAAGGACTCGCCTCAAATATGAATTGTACGGCGCCCTCCATTACGGTCGCTATCTCCGAAGTAATCCTGTCAAGTTCGTCGACATCGAGCATGGCAGACGCGGGTTGTTCTTTCCGCTCCACAAGCGAGTCATCGATAATATGCACATTCATCGCCTCGGTCCCGATACTTTCCAGGAATGAGGGTATAAGCTCCTTAGTGACCGTACGCTTTTTTTCAGGACGGGGCGCCGGGGATACAATACCCGTCTCCGCAAGCTTCTCTAAGGCCTCCAGGCTCCCCGATTCCGGCGGCGACACATGCGCCCCGTCTTCAATAATCACGATCCCCTGTTCCACGATCGGCGCATCGGATTTAACCTTCCCGGCGGACCTTTCGATTTGTTCAATCTCGATCGGCTCGAGATCCATAAAATCGGTTTCAGGGAAAGACTTGCTGACTTCCGCCAGGTCAGCCGAAACTCGCGTTTCTTCCGCATTTACCGCAAGATCGGGTTTTTGACGGATTTCATCCGTTGTTTCGTGTTCCGGTATAAAAAGTTCTTCCTCAAGTTCTAAATATTGTTCCTCAACCGCCGGCTTCGCCTTCCCTGCCGGTGATTCGGAATCGGTTTCAATAATTTCGGGTTCGATTTCGAGTACTATCAGAGAAGAGTCAATTTTATGTACCGGATCCTGCGCGACAACGAACGGCACTTCCTCTCCCATAGGGCGCTTTTCTTTTTCTGACTTTCCGGCCGCCTCTTTTGCTGATGTATCAACAGCTTTTTTCTTCGATACTTCTTTTGCCGGTTCCAGGGGAACCAGGTCAAATACCTCCAATTCCTCGATAAGATCATCCTCTGAAAGCAGGATCATATCCTCATTGGCAATTTTTTCGGCTTCCTTCAAGTCAATGCTTGTCAATTCCGAGATATCGAAATCCTCGGGCAGCCGTTCGCGGAGGTCTCTGGGGACTTCCAGGGTTATTCGGTCGTCACCCGGCGTCCTGAATTCGCCTGGAGCGGGCTTATCATGATCCGCGGTTAATTTTTCCCTGGTGCTTCTATCCGCGGCCTTAGCCGAATCCGGGGCAGTATCCTGACCTGATGATGTCGCACGCAATTCTGCGGAATCCTGGTCACGCACACCGCCCTTGTCTCTCTTCCCGGGAGCGGGACGATCCGATTCGGTATCCGCAGACTGGAGGGCTTCCATCTTGCCCTCGAGTTCTTCCAGCGAGTAGTAATCCAGATCGACGTCGTCTTCCTCGTTGATGATGACAATCCCTTCAGCAGCAGGGTGTGCCGTCGGCTTTAGACCATCGTCCCCAACCGCAGGGGACAGATTTTCCGGTTTTACCTCGGGGACGGGTTTCCGGGCCGGTTGCTTTTTTTCCAGCCGCGTGATTCCGTCTATTTCTGCTGCAAGCGAGCTTAAATCAAAATCATTCTTTTCTACGTTAGTATTCACCGTTACGGTATGCTGGTAATCATCCTCTATTTCATTTTCGGGGGAAACCTCGCCTGCCGAAGCCCTTATCTCTTCCATACGGCCGGCATCCCGAAAATCGTCATCGTCCCCATGACCGGTTTTCCCGACACTTTCTTCCACGGAGCGAACAGTGGATATTCTTTCGGGAAAATCCGCGATTTCTTCAAATTGAGTTTGTTCAAGCTCGGTAGCCATCACCCGGTTTTCCCCGTGGCTTTTATAGTATACATTTCTTATTTTACGTCTATAATAAAACAATCAACCGGCCCGATTAATAATATAATACGGGTCTACATTTTAAGTATCGGTATTCGGGAAAACTTGAGCCATAAAATATTTTGCCAAAACAAAAAAGGATGCCCACCGGGCATCCTTTTTTTGAATATAGCACTAAACCTATCTTGATGCTACCCGTAATCTCGCTTTGAGCTTCTTGAGTTCCAGGTCCATCACCATCCTTTCCCGGAACGCGGCCGGCTTTTCAGCTGTCTCGATATCCTTGATTTGCCTGTCAAGCGCATCCTTGGCGAGCTCTTCTTTCTTGAAAGCGCTTTCCGCAAGAACGATGAGCTCGTTTTCCCTGATTTCGACGAATCCGCCTTCTACGATAAGATAATTCGCCTGGTCAGCCGATCTGAGTCTGACTTCCCCGATTCCCAGTTCCGCGACCAGCGGAGCATGGTTGAAGAGGAAACCGATCTCACCGTCATGGGCCTGAACGACTGCGAAATCAATGTGCCCCTCGAAAAGCACCCTGTCAGGCGTTAAAACGCTGCACTGGATCTTTCTGCTCATAAATTACTTCCCTGATTGCAGTTTCTTCGCCTTTTCCAAAGCTTCTTCTATTGTTCCAACCATGTAAAACGCCTGCTCGGGAAGCGCATCATAGTCCCCGCTGATGAGCCCGCGGAAACTTTTAATCGTCTCTTCAAGCTTCACATACTTGCCCTGAAAGCCGGTAAATTGCTCGGCGACAAAGAAGGGCTGCGAAAGGAATCTTTCGATCTTGCGGGCGCGCTGTACGAGAAGCTTGTCTTCCTCGGAAAGCTCGTCCATGCCGAGAATGGCGATGATATCCTGAAGGTCCTTATAACGCTGGAGGATACGCTTTACTTCCATGGCTACGTCATAGTGTTCCTGGCCAACGAGTTCCGGGGCGAGAAGCCTGGACGAAGATTCGATGGGGTCAACCGCCGGGTAAATACCTTTTTCCGCGATCTGGCGGGAAAGAACCGTCGACGCATCAAGGTGAATGAACGCGGTCGCAGGCGCGGGGTCTGTAAGGTCGTCAGCAGGAACGTAAATTGCCTGCACCGACGTGATCGAACCGTGCTTCGTCGAGGTGATGCGCTCCTGGAGGGCGCCCATCTCGGTTGCGAGTGTGGGCTGGTATCCCACCGCGGACGGCATGCGTCCCAGAAGGGCGGACACCTCCGAACCGGCCTGGGAGAAACGGAATATATTGTCGATAAAAAGGAGCACGTCGCGCCCGGAAAGATCACGGAAATATTCGCATACCGTCAGCGCGGTAAGGGCGACGCGGAGACGCGCTCCGGGTGGTTCGTTCATCTGACCGTATACAAGACAGGCCTTGTTAATAACACCGGATTCCTTCATCTCGAGCCAGAGGTCATTTCCTTCACGGGTGCGCTCACCCACGCCCGCGAACACTGAAAAACCGCCATGCTGCTGGGCTACGTTGTTGATAAGTTCCATGATGACAACCGTCTTACCGACACCCGCGCCGCCGAACAGCCCCGTTTTCCCCCCTTTGATGTAGGGAGCGAGAAGGTCGATAACCTTGATTCCGGTTTCGAATATCTCCGATTTAGGCTCCAACTGGTCGAATTTAGGAGGTTCCTGGTGAATCGCGCGTTTCTGCTTGGCATGTATTTCGCCCTTTTTATCGACGGGCTGGCCCAACAGGTTCATAACTCGCCCGAGGGTCTCTTCGCCAACCGGAACGCTGATGGCCGCTCCCGTGTCGATGATGTCCGTTCCGCGCTTGATGCCATCGGTAGATTTAAGCGCAACCGCCCGCACCCTGTTCCCGCCCAGGTGCTGCTGAACTTCGCACACTATCTTGATTTTCTCACCCATCACTTCGATTTCAAGATCCAGGGCGTTGTAAATTTCCGGCAAATGCCCTTCAGGAAATTCGGCGTCCAGCGTGGAACCGATAACCTGAACTATTTTTCCTACATTCTGGCTCATGGCTTACTCCTTGCAAATGATGATATCACTCACTGGCTTCGTCTGTTCTTTCTATAGGGCAGATGCGCCGCCCACTATTTCAGCGATCTCGTTGGTGATCTTCGCCTGACGGACCCTGTTGTACCTGATGGTAAGTTCGCGAACCATTTCAGTTGCCGCATCAGTCGCGTTCTTCATCGCAACCCGGCGCGCAACCTGCTCCGAAAAACCGGATTCGATCAGACAGCTGTAAATCTTTACTTTAATGTAGAATGGCAGCAGCGACTGAAAAATCTTGTACGGGTTCGGCTCAAAAATATATTGTAAATGAAACTCAGCTGAAGCGTCCTCCACATCCTGCTTGTCCGGCGTAATGGGCAGGAGTCGTATTATTTCAGGCTTCTGCGTGGCCGAGGTGAGTACCTTCGTATACGATATATAAACCTCGTCTACTTCGTCTACGAATAGATTTATCAGCTCATTCCCCAGTTTAAGTGCATCGTCGAAGGTAAGCTTGTCCTCGAAATTCGGGATATGCTTAAATACCGGCTCCTTGACGAACCTGAGAAAATTGAAACCCTTTTTCCCGATATTGTACAGGAGTACTTCCTTGCCTTCCTCTATCGAGAGCTTTTCCTTGAACGCAAGGGTCTTGTCGATCACGTTCGTATTGTAACCGCCGCAAAGTCCCCGGTTGCCGGTAATCATGAGTATGAGCGCTTTGTTGGGATTCGGCCTTTCTTGAAGAAGAATATCGAACACATCCTCGACCCCCGATTTCCTGAGGTTCGCGATTATGTGGTCGAGCTTCTTCGAAAATGGCTGCGACATCGCCATCTTGTTCTGCATCTTCTTCATCTTGGCGGTGGAAACCATTTCCATCGTCTTGGTGATTTTCTTGGTGCTTGCCACCGACCGTATGCGCTTGAGTATTTCTCGTTGGGTTGCCACAGCTCTTCTTCCTTATCTCGTCGTATTGATGATTCGCTGTCTACCGTGCGTCTGCCTTCTTGCCGGCAAGGTAACTCTCGCTGAAATCCGCGCACACCTTCTGCAGCTTATCAAGGCTCTTGATTTCACCGGTCTGAAATATCTCATCGATAAGCTCGGGATGAGCATCGTTCATGAACTTGGTAAACTCCTTTTCGAACTTTTTTACTTCGTTTACCGGAACCTTATCAAGATATCCCTGAGTACCGGCAAAAATTATCGACACCTGTTCGGCAACCGATGCGGGCTCATACTGCCCCTGTTTCAGGATTTCCACAAGGCGCTGACCGCGGTCAAGCTGCTTCTGCGTTGAGGCGTCAAGTTCTGTACCGAGCTGGGCGAACGCTTCGAGCTCGCGGAACTGGGCGAGGTCGAGGCGCAGTGAGCCCGCGTACTTTTTCATGGCCTTGATCTGCGCATTGCCGCCCACGCGGGACACCGATATACCGACATCCACCGCCGGGCGGATACCGGAGGCGAATAGACCCGGCTGAAGGTATATCTGACCGTCCGTAATCGAAATTACGTTGGTCGGGATGTATGCAGAAACCTCACCTTCCTGGGTTTCAATGATCGGCAGCGCGGTAAGAGAGCCGCCGCCCATATCATCCGATAACTTCGCCGAGCGCTCAAGCAGACGCGAGTGGCAGTAGAAAATGTCTCCGGGATACGCTTCACGTCCCGGCGGCCTCCGGAGAAGCAGTGAAAGCTGCCTGTACGCGTTTGCCTGCTTTGAAAGGTCGTCGTACACGCACAGTGTATCCTGACCCTTATCGTACATGAAATATTCAGCCATCGCGCAACCCGCGTACGGGGCGATATATTGCAGCGGCGCAGGATCCGACGCCGTGGCGATAACGATGATGGTATAATCCATCGCCCCATGCGCCTCCAGCTTTTCGACAACCGCGGCTACGGTCGAAGCCTTCTGACCTATGGCCACGTATACGCAGATGACGTTTTTACCTTTCTGGTTTATTATCGTATCGATCGCTATGGCGGTTTTACCCGTTTTGCGGTCACCGATAATAAGTTCGCGCTGGCCGCGCCCGATGGGGGTCATCGCATCGATGGCCTTGACGCCGGTCTGGAGCGGAACCTTTACGGGCTGCCTGTCCGCTATGCCAGGGGCGAGGAATTCGACGGGACGCATTTTTTCGGAAGGAATAGGTCCCTTATTATCAAGGGGTATTCCCAGGGGATTAACGACGCGCCCGAGCACCGCGTCTCCAACCGGAACAGCCAGGATCCGGTTAAGTCTTTTTACTGAATGTCCTTCTTCAATTGTAAGATAGTCGCCAAGCACAACGGCGCCGATCGTATCTTCTTCCAGGTTAAATACCAGACCGTATGCCCCGTTCTGGAATTCAAGCATTTCACCGGCCATCGCGTTATCGAGACCGTATACCTTTGCAATACCGTCACCAACCTGGATGACCGTCCCCACCTCGCTTACATCGAGAGCGGACTTATATCCTTCGATCTCCTTCTTGATGATGGATTTGATTTCTTCGGTTTTAATCTTCATACACCATCTCGCTCCTGATCTTGCTGAGTAATAATTTCTCGCGTATATTTTTAAGATCCTTTGCCAGGGATCCATCGATTATTAAATCGCCTACCTTGATCACAACACCGCCGATAATTTTCTGATCTATAACTTCGTCTAAAATAATGACTTTTTTGAACTTCTCCGTCAGCGTATCCTTGATCTTTTGCAGCATGTCCGCACCGAGCTTCGCGCTCGTGGTAATCTTCACCCGCTGCCTGTTATTGATGATATCTATCTCATCCGCGAGCGACTGATTGATTTCCTTTATCAGGGATTGCCGGTTATTATCGATCAGCACCTTTATGAAGTTGACCATAACGTCCGACAGCTTCCCATTGAAGATTTTATCAATCAAATCCTTCTTCGAGTCCCTGGAAATACCCGGGGCATTCAAGTAGAGCATCAGTTCGCGATCCTCTTTAACGAGGCCCGCAAGAAAAACCATCTCTTCCTCGATGGCGGGAAGCATGTTTTTTTGCTGCGCAATTTCCAGCAGCGCGCTTGCATATGTCCGAGAAACGTCATTCCCTGCCACAGTCGTCACCCTCTAATTCCCTGGATAGTTGAATGGATAAGGACAGTTCAGGGTTACTGAACTGTCCTTATTTTCATAAGGGCTTCCTCAATGAAAGCCTTCTGGTCGTCAGGATTCAGATTTTTCAAAATCACTTTTGCGGCTATCTCGGTTGACAGTGTTACCACATCGGCCGTTAACTCGCTGAGAGCCTTGTCTTTTGCCATGAAAATCTCTTTCTTGGCCCTTTCCACGAGTTCCTTGGATTCGGCCCCGGCCTTTTCAATAATGCTGTTTTTGAGCTTTTCAGCATCGGCCTTGCCTTCGGCGATGACTTTAAACGCATCGTCCTTCGCCTTGTCCATGGTATCCTTGTACTGGGCAAGAAGCTTTTCCGACTCGAGACGGTTTTTCTCGGCGGTTTCGATATCACCGCGCACTTTTTCCGCACGGGCATCCAGTGCATCGATGATGGGCCTCCAGGCGGCCTTCCAGAGGATGAGCAATAACACGAGAAATGTTATTACCGTCCACAGCAGCAGACCCGGATCAACCTTCAGCAAACCTTCTTTTAACACATCCATAAGATTACCCGTTCAGGTGTGACTTTTTTAATGCTTTGCTTCCACAGCCGGTTTTTCGGGAGTCGGATAGGGAGCGGGCATCCTGACCGGTTCCTTGGTCGCGAGCATGAAGGTAACCACCAGCGCGAAGAAGGTAAAACCTTCGATAAGAGCGGCCGCGATGATCATCGCCGTACGGAGGTCGCCTGACAGTTCGGGCTGACGCGCCATACCTTCAAGAGCACCAGTTGCAAGTTTGCCGATACCGAGCGCGGCACCAAACACGATGAGACCAGCGCCAAAACCAGCACCAAGATAAGAGAAACCTAAGTATTCCATGAACTCCTCCTAAGATTTGTTTAGTTACTCGCAGTATCCTGCGTTAACTGTAATTTTAAACTCTTTTAAGATAAACTGAAAGCATAATTTTACACACACACACGTATCACTGCTATATCACCTGCATGCCACTGCGCTCAGTGGGCATGCATGGATGATCCGATGAACATCGCCGAGAGAGCGGCAAAGATATACGCCTGGATGAACGCCACCAGGAGCTCGAGCATGTAAATCATGAGGGACCCCGTAACGGAGCCTATTCCGACAAAATAATTCTGAAACATCATGACCAGATATATGAAGATGATTATAACGACATGGCCCGCAGTCATGTTCGCAAAAAGTCGTATTGTCAATGCGAATGGGCGGATGAAGAGTCCTATAATTTCAATAGGAAACATAAGAGGCAGCACGAAGGCCGGAACGCCGTGCGGCACCAAGCCTATCCAGTATCTAAAGACACCCTGTTTCACCATCCCTACCCCTACCATCCCGATAAGGGTAAGAATCGCCATCCCCGCGGTCACGGCAAGATTACCCGTCGCGGTGGACATCCCGGGGATAAGCCCCAGAAGATTGCAGAAAAGAATGAAGAAGAATACGCTGCAGAAATACGGCATGGCCTTCTTCACATAATGGTGATCGAAATTAGGCTCTACCACTTCGTCATGTACGAAGGAAATAAGCACTTCCCATAAATTGACCCATTTTGACTTTGACCCGTACTTAGCCTTCCTGACCCGCCTGGCGACAGGTATGAACACAAGGAGGCAGAGAAGCGCAGCGATCCACATCATGATCACCCAGCGCGTGATCCTCATATCGAAGATATCGAAAAGTTTGGTCCCTAAAAACTGTTCGTTGATTTTTCCAATAAAACCGGTGGTGATGGTATGGTCGGTAAGGTGGTGCATTACAATCTGATACATTGATTCCTCTTCGCCGTGCCCGCCACCGGAGGAAACAAACATATTAACGTATTGCAGTAAGTGAATCATAGCCCAACCCGCCTCGAAGCGTTGATGTTATATCATGCTGACGTATATTCTATATTCTACTCTACAGCCATTTTCTCCGTTTTTCGTCGCCCTTTTCCGAACCTTCTTTATTTTTTTCCAATGCCCCTAGTTCTTTGAACAAATTATAGAACCCGGCTATCATCCCTACTACCGCTCCTGCCAGCAGGAACCAGGGGGATGTCATATAACGGCTATCGACCCAGTACCCGGCGTATACGCAAATGAGCAAAGTTCCCGCCAGCTGCAGACCGACTGAAGAATACGCTAGTATGTCTTTTGTTGTCTTTCTGCCTGGCAACACTTTATGCGATGCGCTTTCCAAAACCGTGTGATCGCGTCTTGAGCAATACAAACATGCTAGTGTTTTTTGTCAACAAAATAAGCCGGGTCCTTTTTAAAAAAGTGCCCCCAATATACTATATTTTATATCCAACCCCAGGGAATACGTGCTGTATAGAATTTGACCATCATTTCATGCCGGATAAATTTTCTCCCTTCCGGAAAGCGTCATGCACCAGGCGAATTTCATCAAGCCCGGGAATGGGGGTGACGATATTAATACAGACAGAGCGCGTTACCGACACTATAAACCAGGATGCACACTATGAAGCTTTCGATCAAACTGCTCGAGGCCGAGAACGAATTTATCGCCAATTGCCCCGAGCTGGACGTAAATTGTTACGGTGTCGACCGCAGCGAAGCGGTGCGTCGCCTGCGTAACGTGTTGCGCTTCTACATGGACTCTGCCCAGGAATTCGGTCTCGCCATAGAGCAGTTTGACGACGTTTCAATCGAGGGCGAACATGTCCCCCTCGCACTTTCGGATGCGCTCAATCTCCCGGCGACACGAACCGTCAACTAGCCGGGAGCATTCGCATTATTCACCCTCGAGCTTCTTCATATCGATGGCGAATTCATTGCTTCCCAGAATGTCATCCTTCCAGTTTTTCAAAGCCTCGGAGCGCTTCTTGTTTTCAAGCATCTCCTTGATCTTGTCCCGCACCTTCGCAAGCGGTTCGATGACCTTTTCCCGATCGTTCCCCTTTTTCACATAGCTGTAATAGCGCTTATCCTTGTTTTCATTATACTCGTCGGTAATTTCTTTTTCTGTTACGGTGAGGTTGCCCGCGCCGATCTTTTTCATGTATTCGCCCGCCAGAATGGCATCCGCGCCGATGCTCGCTTTTTTCAGGTATTCTTCGTCTTTATCGAATCCCTTCGCTACCGCCACGCGCCTGAGCAGCTCCATCTTTAGAAAGTTTTCGGCCGCGGCCTTTTTCTTTTCATCAGTGAGGGGTTCCGCGGGTTTTTTACCGGTTTGCGATACGAGACGTTTGTTCA